>NHJI01000012.1 GCA_002169685.1 Rickettsiales bacterium TMED211
GAATACGACTATCGGTCTGAGAATTCCTCAAAGGCTTGGGCTACAGCATATAAATTCAAAGCAGTCAGCAACGGCTGGATCAACAAAAAAGAAATTACCCACAGTCGTTCATCTGGAATGCAGGCCTTTGTATTTAATACACGCCGCAATATCTTTAGAGATAAACGAGTGAGGCAAGCCTTGGCTTATGGTTTTGATTTTGAATGGTCCAATCGAAATTTATTTTATAATGCTTATACTCGAACCAAAAGTTTTTTTGATAATTCCAATCTCTCATCTCAAAATTTTCCAAGCGATGAAGAATTAATTATTCTTGAACAATATAGAGGAAAGATACCTGATGAAGTTTTTACTTCTATCTACACCCCTCCTAACACAGATAATGAAAATGGTTTAAGAAAAAACTTAAGAGTTGCAAGAAGATTACTTAAAAAAGAAGGGTGGATAATTAAAGATGGTTTACTTACCAACGAATCAACAGGTGAAATCTTTAAATTCGAAATCCTTCTTAGATCACCGCTTTTTGAAAGAATTGTCTTGCCAATGAAAAGAAATTTGAAAAAGTTAGGTATTGAAACTTCAATAAGGACAGTACAAGACGATTCTCAGTACATAAGAAGGCTTGAAGATTTTGATTATGATATGATCGTAGTAAATTATGGATCAATTATTTCTCCTGGTAATGAACAAAAGAATTACTGGAGTTCCTCGACTGCAGACCAGCCAGGTAGTCCAAATTATATAGGGGTAAAAAATCCTGTTCTTGATGAAGTTATTGATAAACTTATTAGTGCAAAGTCTAGAAAAGAATTAGTAACATACACCAAGGTTTTGGATAGAATTCTACTATTTAATTATTATCTCATTCCTCAATTTCATATCAGTCATTATAGAGTGGCCTACTGGAACAAAATTTCCAGACCATTAATCTCTCCTAAATATGATTTAGGCTTTGATTTCTGGTGGTTTGATCCAAAAAAAGCAGAGAATTTGGGTAAAATCACTACCTCTAATAACCAGAAGAAAATTAATAAAAATAATTTAATTTATTATTTACTATTCGTTTTTTTGTTTTTTATTCTGTGGAAAATTAGAAGAAAAAGTAGCTAATGTTAAATTATATTATTAAAAGAATTTTTCTTATAGTTCCGACTCTTTTTGGAATATTGGCTGTTAATTTTCTTATTATTCAGGCTGCACCTGGTGGACCTGTGGAAAAAGCTATTGCACAAATAAAAGGTACTGAGGTATCTGTTACAGAGAGATTTACTTCATCTGGAGGGGAACAATTATCAGGAAGTCAATCCCAAAAAAACTTCAATTCTGCAGAAAATAAATATAGAGGTTCTCAAGGAATAGACCCTGACTTAATTAAAGAATTAGAAATACAATATGGTTTTGATAAACCTCCTCTGCAAAGATTTTTTGAAATGCTAAAGAATTATTTAGTTTTTGATTTTGGAGAGAGCTTTTATAAAGATAAAAGCGTTATTTCACTAATTTTAGAAAAATTACCTGTCTCGATTTCACTTGGTTTATGGACAACTTTATTTGTTTATTTAATATCTATCCCTTTGGGTATAAAAAAAGCATTAAGGGATGGTTCAAAATTTGATATCTATTCTTCTTCTTTAATCATAATCGGTTATGCAATTCCAGGCTTTTTATTCGCAATTTTTCTTATTGTAATCTTTGCCGGTGGGAGTTATTTGGATATTTTTCCCTTAAGGGGGTTGATTTCAGATAATTGGGACGATCTTAATGTTTTAGAAAAAATTATTGATTATTTCTGGCATCTAGCACTCCCAGTTCTGGCAATGGTAATCGGTGGATTTGCTAGCCTAACTATGTTAACAAAAAACTCTTTTCTAGATGAAATCAATAAGCAATACGTTTTAACAGCAAAAGCTAAAGGGCTAAGTGAACAAAAAGTTCTTTATGGACATATATTTAGAAATGCGATGCTAATTGTTATTTCAGGTTTTCCTGCAGCTTTTATTAATATTCTTTTTACTTCATCTTTACTGATTGAAGTTATTTTTTCTCTGGATGGACTCGGGCTTTTAGGTTTCGAAGCGGCACTAGGTCGAGACTATCCTGTTGTATTTGGAAGTTTATATATTTTTACTTTAATTGGTTTACTGCTTAGACTAATAAGTGATCTAACATACGTTTTAATTGACCCTAGAATTGATTTTGAAAGCAGGGGAAACTAATGAACATATCTCCGTTAACGATCCGTAGGTTAAGTAATTTTAGGGCAAACAAAAGAGGTTATTACTCAGCTTTAGTGTTTTGTGTTTTATTTTTAATTTCTATTTGTGCTGAATTCATTGCTAACGATAAACCGATTATTGTTCTTTTTGATAAGAAAATTTACTTTCCAGTTTTTCAAAATATTTCTGAAGTTTATTATGGTGGAGAGTTTGAAACAGAGGCTGATTACAAAGATCCTTATGTCAAAGACTTAATAAATAAAAAAGGTTATTTTTTTATGCCGCTTATCGAATATTCGTACGATACTATTAATTATGATTTAAAGGTTCCATCTCCATCCCCGCCATCTTTTGAAAATTTTCTAGGGACTGATGATCAGGGAAGAGATGTATTAGCTAGACTGATCTACGGCTTTAGAATTTCAGTTTTTTTTGGTTTAATACTGACAATTTTATCCAGCATCCTGGGCATAATAGTGGGAGGAATCCAAGGTTTTTATGGGGGTAAAATTGATTTGTTTGGCCAAAGATTTATTGAGATATGGTCAGGGTTACCAGTGTTATATTTACTTATTATTATTTCTAGCTTTGTTGAACCCAGTTTCTGGATTCTGTTATTCATTATGCTTTTGTTTAGCTGGATGTCTCTTGAAGGGGTCGTTAGAGCTGAATTTTTAAGAGCTAGAAATTTAGAATATGTTAAAGCTGCAAAAGCGCTCGGAGTTACAAATGTAAAGCTAATGTTTAAACATGTGCTTCCTAATGCTATGGTTGCAACATTAACATTAATGCCCTTTATACTTTCAGGTTCAATCGCTACACTTACCTCGCTAGATTTTTTGGGTTTTGGTTTGCCACCCGGTTCTCCCTCATTAGGAGAAATGGTTGCCCAAGGAAAAGCGAATCTTCAAGCACCCTGGCTTGGACTATCTGCATTTTTTACACTATCAATACAATTAAGTCTTCTTGTATTTATAGGTGAAGCTGTAAGAGATGCATTTGANCCAAGAAAGGTTATATANATGAAGCCAATATTAAAGATNANAAATCTTGGAGTTGAGTTTGAAATAAATAATAANTTAATTANAGCNGTTAAGAACAGTAACTTTGAGGTTTTTAAAGGAGAAACTCTTGCTATNGTTGGTGANAGCGGTTCTGGAAAATCAGTTACAGCTTTATCCATAATGCAATTAATAACTAAAAATACAAAAACAAATATTNCTGGAAATATTTATTTTAAGGATAAAGAAATATTATCTTTGAATCAAAATGATCTNACAAATATAAGAGGAAAAGAAATCTCTATGATTTTTCAAGAACCNATGACCTCNTTAAANCCANTACATACNGTTGAAAAACAAATTTCTGAATGCTTCCACCCACAGATTGCAAATAATTCCAAAAGAAANGAGAAATGCATCGAACTTTTAAAATTAGTTGGAATTGAAGATATTGATATAAAAATGAAAAGTTATCCTCATCAATTATCTGGTGGACAAAAGCAAAGAATAATGATCGCTATGGCTATTTCTAATAACCCNGATTTACTGATAGCNGATGAACCTACAACCGCGCTTGATGTAACAATTCAGAAACAAATCCTTAAATTATTGGATNAATTAAAAAAAAAGTTCAGTATGTCATTAATTTTAATTACTCACGATTTAGGCATAGTAAAAAAAATCTCCGACAGAGTTTGTGTTATGAATAAGGGAGAAATTGTTGAACAAAATAGTACAAAATCTATTTTTACTTCACCTAGGCATAATTACACAAAAAAATTAATTAACGCAGAACCAAAAAGTAAGTTTATCTCCAAAGAAAAATATGACAAGGAGATGCTTAAAGTCTCTAAATTAAACGTTACTTATAAATTAAAAGATTCCTTTTTTTGGGAAAAGAAAAAGGAATTTATTGCTGTTAATAATATTGACTTTAAATTATCTATCGGCGAAACTTTAGGGATTGTCGGGGAAAGTGGGAGTGGAAAAAGTTCGTTAGCACAAGCAATATTGAAATTGATAGACTTCAAAGGAAAT
This sequence comes from Rickettsiales bacterium TMED211, assembly GCA_002169685.1. The sequence continues at coordinate 4,256 of NHJI01000012.1, forward strand.
GTTTTTTTTAAGGAAAAATTAATTTCAGATCTTGGTTATGGTCAATTCAGACCGATACGAAAAGATATTCAAATTATTTTTCAGGACCCTTATGCTTCACTTAGCCCAAGGATGACTATTCAAAATATTATTGAAGAGGGGCTTGGGGTGCATAGTATCTTAAAAAAAAGTAAAGATAAGCTAAAATTAGTAAAAAAAATAATTAGAGAAGTAGGTCTAGATATTGAAATGCTTAATAGATATCCACATGAATTTTCTGGAGGTCAGAGACAAAGAATTGCTATAGCACGTGCATTAATATTAAAACCAAAATTAGTTATTTTAGATGAACCAACAAGTGCATTAGACATGACAGTGCAATCTCAAATCATTGATTTATTGTTAGATTTACAACTAAAAAATAATCTATCTTATATATTTATAAGCCATGATTTAAAAGTAATTAAGGCTATCTCTGATAATATAATAGTTATGAAAAGTGGAGATATAATTGAATCTGGAACAAAATCTGAAATATTTAATAATCCCAAGAAAAGTTATACTANAGAATTAATCAATGCTGCATTTTTAGATTAGTTTTTGAAAAATATTCTATTAATCTTAAAAGACTTCTAATTCCCATTGCTTCTCCACCNATGTATGAAGTTAAATTTTTATTCANACTCCAAGCCATCAGATCAATNTGTATCCAAGGAATATTCTTTTCCACAAATTTTTCNAAAAAAAGAGCNGCTGTTATTGCCCCTCCAAAACTATTACCTANATTATTTAAATCAGCATGATTAGATTTCAATTGAACTAAATAATTCTGCCATAAAGGTAANCGCCAAAGTGGGTCACCACATATTTTCGAAAATTTAATCAACTTTTCTGCTATAAAATCATTGTTTGAAAAAAAACTTGGTACATCTGTTCCAAGTGCCACTCTTGATGCACCCGTCAAAGTAGCCATATCAATTATTAAGTCTGGTTTAGACTCGCAAGCATATGTCAAGGCATCTGCAAGTATCAACCTTCCCTCAGCATCAGTATCCCCTATTTCTATGTAAAGACCTTTTCTACTTTTGATTATATCCGATGGTCGTATTGCTTTACTTGATAAAGAGTTTTCAACTAAGGGTAAAAGTAATTTTAAATTTATATCAATTTTTTTTTGAACTAACATTTTAGCTAAACCTATACAGTTTGCTGCCCCACCCATATCTTTTTTCATAAGGTTCATTCCAGAACCTAGTTTTAGGTTTAAACCACCAGTATCAAAACAAACACCTTTCCCTATAAGAACAATATTTTTTCTTGATTTTTTTCTTTTGGAATCCCAAATAAATTCTGAAAAAATTGGTGCTTTGTTTTTTTCTGCACCTTTTCCAACATTATAAATTAACGGAAATTTCTTCATTAAATCATTCCCTTTTATNTCAGTAATCTTAGTTGCTGATTTAGAAAATAATTTTCTGGCTTCCTTTTGAAGTTCTGATGGCCCTAGTTTATTTGCTGGTATATTAATTAAATCTCTAACTAGGCTTATAGCCAGTGCCTCAGAGATTTGCTCATCTTTTACATTGAGAAGCTTAACTTCTTTTTTTTCTTTAGATTTTGATTTAAATCTCAGAAACTCGTAATTTCCTAAACACCATCCTAAATAAATGTTTTCTGGTTTATCTATAACTTCAGGGTTAACAATTTCATAATCTCCACTAACACAGTAATTAAATAACTTCACTCCTACCCAGGTTAAATTGTGGTTAAACTCAAGTAAAGTTGAACTATTAATAAGATGAAGAGAAATAAAAAAATTTTCATCAAATTTAAAAATGAAATTATTTGGAAATTTTTTTTCCCTTACGATAGATCTAAAACGTTTTTCTTTGATAGGTAAATTTTTCTCATCATTTATTAACCAAATTGATTTTTTTTTTATTTCTTTTTTGATTGTCATTATTTTTCAACAAATATATATTTAAACGTTNCTAAATCAATATAAAAGGTAAAAAAATGAAGTTTTTAATCATATCCGTAGCTTTCTTTTCACAATTTCTTATTAGCGGTAATATTTATGCTGCATCAGATGTTGTTGGTCCATCCTCACTTGATATGATAACTTCACCGTTAGGAATTTTTTCTATTATAGCTTTTGTTGTTGCCTATATGTTTGTGATGGCAGAGGAATACACACATTTTAGAAAATCTAAACCAGTAATTTTAGCTGCAACAATTATCTGGGCAGGTATAGCTTTTTATGCGAGTAATGACCCAAATATCCCAACTCATTGGGCAGAACAAAAATTTAAACATTTAATTTTAGAATTTGCAGAACTCTTCTTCTTTTTATTTGTTGCTATGACTTTTGTTAACGCACTTACAGAAAGAAAAATGTTTGATTCTCTTTGCTCATGGTTATCAAATAATAAGTTTAGTTATAAAAAGATTTTTTGGATAACTGGAGTAATTGCATTTTTCCTCTCTCCTATTGCTGATAATTTAACAACTGCACTGATTTTAGGAACAGTTGTTTTAGTTGTNGGTAAGGNNAATAAAAACTTTATTACTATAGGAATGGTTAATATTGTTGTTTCTGCTAATGCTGGNGGAGCTTTTTCTCCATTTGGTGACATAACAACNTTGATGGTATGGCAAAGAGGGTTTGTTTCTTTTTTTGATTTCTTTAATATATTTATTCCTTCAGTTGTTAANTACNTNATACCNGCTNTNATNATGTCNTTTTTCATTTCTAATAAAGTACCTGAAGGGGATGGGAAAAAAGTTCAAATACTTCCGGGTGGAAAAGTAATAGCAATTTTAGGNATTTTAACNATCNCNATNACAGTNACAGGTCACCAACTACTACATATGCCTCCNGTATTTGGNATGATGTTTGGNTTAGGNCTNTTGGGGACTTATGGATATTTTTTAAAAATAAANTCTACTGAAAAAAACANNTTTGATATTTTNCAGCTAACAGGTAANGCNGANTGGGANACTCTATTATTTTTTTATGGTATTCTTGTTTCTGTTGGAGGATTAGCTGCACTTGGTTATCTTAAACTGATTTCTGACGATATGTATATTACTTTAGGACCTACTTATGCAAATATTTTGGTTGGTTTTTTATCTGCTATCATTGATAATATTCCAATAGTTTATGCTGTTTTGACTGCTCATCCTTCTATGGATATGGGGCAGTGGCTACTTATAACNTTGACTGCGGGTGTTGGCGGTTCCCTCTTATCTATTGGTTCTGCAGCAGGTGTTGCTTTAATGGGACAAGCAAGAGGTATTTATNCTTTTTTTGCCCATCTTAAATGGTCATGGGCGATTTTACTTGGGTATGCGGCAAGTGTTGCAACCCATTTATGGTTGAACGCGGATCTATTTGATTTGGTTCCTCTCGAGAAATAAACTCTTTTTTTTTGAGAAAATAAATTAGCTAAAATATTTTTTTTTTTAGCTAATTTACAATAANCTGTCCTAAAAATTTTATCATAATGTGTTTCAAAATTATGTTTTACAAAACCAGTATATCTATTTAATTCAATATAATGCTTNGATACAAGNTGGTTTGATTTCTCATATTTTGCAATAGTAAAGATAGTNGCATCATTAAGTGAAGTTTTTATATCACTTAATTTTANCTCACTATTTTTATAATCTTCAAAAGATTGGTTAAAAAACCAATTTTGTTCGATATCAAGATAAAAGATTTGTGTCTCGTCTATTTTTTTAAGATTCTTAAACTCTATTTCTGTCTCATCATTTTCCCCAGAAATACCATAGTTCATGGAACAATCTAAAACAATTTCCTTAGAATCTATTGATAAAGGTAATAAAAGAAATGTAAAATATACAATTATTTTATGCATAGTATAAAAATTCAAAAAATTTATTACTACTATAAGTAATAACTATTAAAACGTTACTTTTAATCCACTAAAGATGCTAAATGGCTGCCCTGGTGTTACAAATGTACCACTTTTACCAGTACCATCTACTTCATTTTCAGCGTAAATTCCTCCTGTTTCATAGTTTTCATTAAAAATATTATTAGCGTTGAGGAAAAAAGTCATTTCTCCTTTTGATATTGGGCTTGAAAATATATATTTACTTGAAAGATTCACNAGAAAATAGCCNGGAACTTTCTGATTNGCAGTATTGTTTTCGTCTCCTCTGTAAAACTGAGCAGAGTTTGCTTCAACATCAAAACCAACCGTAAAATTTTTCTTAATACTATAATCTAATCCAGCTCTTCCGACATGTGGAGAAATTCCAGGTATAACATCTCCTGGTCTTATTGGAATTTGAAAGCCTTCTCTCAATACNTTGTCATCAAAATCATCATCATCATAAGTATTAGTCGGATGACCCACACTTGAAATGTTCTGACTTGTCTCATAAGTAGCTCTAACATAAGCATATTTTGCAAACCAGTTCCATTTTGAACCTAATTGNCCATTTAANGCNAATTCTGATCCTATTCTTTGTGTNTTNCCAACATTTCTNAAATAACCAGTCCCAACTCTNTTACCTCCAATGAAAATTATGTCATTATAATTTCTTCCAGCATAAGCATTNACAGTCCAATCAATAAGGTGAGTNGTACCGTTTANNTTATATTTTTTTGAACCTCTTGCTCCTANTTCTATATTTCNATTCACAACTTGATCCAATGGTGGGTCAGCTTGAAATGAATTTGGCAACCTACACGGTGCATCTGGGTCTGCGCAAGCTAATTCTGCAACAGAAGGAGTTCTACTTGACTCTTTATATGATGCAAACACTACTGTATTATCTTTTAATTTCTTTGTAACCCCAATACCTGGGTTAAGCCTCCAGAAAAAATGGTGCCCTTCAAGTGCAGTTGAATACTGATCCTCTATTTTTAAAGAAGCCCAGTTATATCTTGCTGAGATATTTATTGATGTAGAGTCATCAATATCAATTATATTTGATCCATATAATCCTACATTGTGAGTCATAGCCTCGATGTTGGTTATAAACTGTTCCTCTCCCTCAGCATCAGTACTTAAAAATACACCAGTTCCAACAACACCTCTGTCACCTTGAAGTATTGCTAACTCAGTTGAAGATCCAAAACTATTATGAGAATAGTCATAGGTTAAACCAGTAATTAAAGTATTGAATTTATTGAAAAAATTTGAATCATAAGTTGACTGAAGACCAAACCCAAATGAATTGGACTTTGTGTTATTCCTATTTACAGCTCCAATACTTGAAACTTCATTTTCATCATCATCCAAAGACAGACCTAAACTAGTATAGGATATCTCTGCTCCCGCAGAGTCTAGAATATTCACACCGTCAGCTGCAGCATTTGTTTCGTATTCGCCACATAACGTTCCATCTGCACTTCCAGCTGCACGATCAAAGGAAAAACCACAATCTTTGCCTTCAAACTCATCACCATTATAACCTCTTCTTTCCATGTGACGATAATATGCATTAGCTTGGAGTGATAGATTATCATTTGCGTAGTGATTACCACCTAACATCATATAATAATTTTTGTTATGAGTATTATCTGGATAAGTATAAACAGCATCTCTACCCTCAATATCCATTAAAGATAAAGGCGTAGCTCCATTTCCATTTAGGTCTGTAAACGCTTGACCTACATTAAGAAAGATTTCAGTATCATCTCCTCTATATCGAAAATCACTAAAAAAGTTTTCTAAATAAGACTCTGAATGATCTCTATATCCTTTTTCATAATTAAAATTCGCTCCCACATAAACTGCAAAGTCATCAAAACTTTTACCATATTCTAGTACTTC
>NHJI01000013.1 GCA_002169685.1 Rickettsiales bacterium TMED211
ATGAGCCAACAGTTATAAAAGCTCTTGCTCTACAATTACACCATAGACTTTCAAAAATGAAATATATGTAATAAATCAAAAAGACTATATTTAACTTATTATGTTTGTATTAATTTTTCATTCTGCTAAGATTTATTGATGAAGTACTCTGATTATATCCACGAATCTGAGATAAAACATAGAACAATAAGTTATAACTTATTAACACCAAAACCAATTGCTTCCGATCCTGATGCACTTAAGGCAAAAAAAATTAAAGTTGGTCCTATAAAAGCTTTAAGCTTAGTTGGTCCTTATACATCAGTGCGAATAATGGAGCAATTGAAAGCAGTTTTTCCATTAGCAGCATATTTATTTCTTTTTCAATTATTAATACTCAGACAACCTATTGGTGAGGCTTCTACTATTTGTTTAGGTTTGGTAGCTGTTATAATTGGTTTAGCTATTTTTATGGAAGGATTAAAAGTTGGTTTAATGCCATTCGGAACTATAATTGGAGATCAATTACCAAAGAANGCNTCAATGAAAGTTGTTTTGGTTATTATAGCCATATTAGGTGTTGGTGTNACTTTTGCAGAGCCTGCTATTGGCGCACTACAAGCTTTTGGAGGAGGAATCGATCCAAATAAAGCTCCGTACTTATATGAATTACTGAATAATTGGACGCAACCTTTGGTATTAATAGTTGGTGCAGGCGTTGGTCTTGCCGCTGTTTTAGGAACTCTGAGGTTTGTTAGAGGTTGGTCACTAAAGCCAATGATATACCTTTCATTAACACCNGCTATTTTATTAACTTATTATGTTTGGTCAAATCCAGATTTAAGAACAATTCTTGGACTAGCATGGGATTGTGGTGCGGTTACAACTGGACCTGTAACTGTTCCTCTTGTTTTATCTCTGGGTATTGGTATTGCTGCATCAGCTGGAAAAGGAGATTCATCATTATCTGGNTTTGGTGTAGTTACTNTGGCGTCAATTTTTCCTATAATTGCTGTTTTAAGTTTAGCAATTTTCGTATCATTNCAAATAACTCCAGATGAAATTATTGAAGCAGCNNCNTNAAATNCNCAAACTCTNANTCAANCTTCTACTGAATTAACAAAGTGGGAAAAAACTCCATTTTTAGAGATATTTGCTGGTATNCANTCAATACTCCCTCTGGTAATTTTCTTAATGATTGTTCTTTTTGTTATTTTAAAATCTAAATTACCAAATAATATGGTAACCGGTTATGGCTTAGCATTGTCAATAATTGGGATGTGNGTTTTTAATGTTGGACTTACTTATGGTCTTGGTAAAATTGGGGCCCAAGCGGGTACTACTTTACCAGCAGCTTTTATGGCTATTCAAATAAGTGAGATATCGCCTATATATTCACAAACGCTTGGCTTAACTATTGTAATACTTTTTGCATGGATACTTGGTTTTGGTTCTACACTTGCTGAGCCTGCTTTGAATGCTCTAGGTACNACAGTTCAAGATTTAACAAATGGTGCCTTCAAGAAATCTATGTTGATGTATAGTGTTGCNGGAGGAGTTGCATTTGGAATTGCATTAGGGGTTGGTAAAATTGTATTCGCATTTGATTTAGCAACAGTTTTGATACCTTTATATCTACTTGCTGTTATTCTGACAGCTCTTTCTACGGAAGAGTTTGTTAATGTTGCATGGGATAGTGCGGGTGTAACAACTGGCCCTGTAACAGTTCCCTTAGTTTTAGCAATGGGACTTGGCCTCGGAAATGCGGTATCTGCAACAGAAGGTTTCGGAATACTATCAATGGCAAGTATATGTCCAATTCTTGCTGTTCTTTGTATGGGACTTTATATTAGATTTAAACAAAAATTAAAAAGATAAAAAATTAAAGGGGGGAAAATGCGAATATCAATTAAATTTTTCTTAGAAAAAAAGAATGGTAAAAAGATTAATAAAAAAAATAAAGGAGATTTCTATGGCTAGACAAATCACCTACTTATCTGACGTTTATTTAATTACATGTGTTGTTGAAAATGGGAGCGCAGATAAAATAGTTAAGGCTGCAAGTAATGTTGGTTCTCAAGGCGCAACAATAAACTATGCAAGAGGAACTGGAGTAAGGGATAGAATGGGACTCATAGGGGTAACAATCGACGAGCAAAAAGAGATTATAAGAATCATAGTTTCAAAGGAACAATCAAATAGAGTATTTGAATCAATGTATTTAGCTGGTGATTTAGATATTGCTGGTAAAGGAATTATGTGGATGACAAAGCTTGATAGAGTTGCAACTTATATTCCAGATGAAGTTCTTAAAAGAGTTGGTGGTAAGTAAATGTATGTTGAAATAGGCGGACTAATTAAAAAAGGTCTTGGACATAATATAATTGAGAAATTCTCAAAGAAGAAGAATGTCATCACTGTTGGAGTTGCAAATGGTAGAACAAGAGATTTATTTGATATTCAAGAATTTGGGGATGCCAGTGAATCAGAGATTCTTACTATAATCGTTGAAGAAAAAAGTAGTAATAAACTTTTTGATGAGTTGTATAAGTTTTTAGAATTAAATAAAAAAAATCAGGGTGTCATTTATAAATCTGAACCAATCTTAAAAGGTAGTTTTATTAAAAAGTAAAACTTTATCTCTCAGATAATGCAAAAGCTATATTTTGTTTAAGAGGCGATAAGAAATAATCTAAGAAACTTCTTTTTCCTGTTATTATTCCAACTATAACAGGTATGCCTGAATATAAAGTATATACTTCATTTCCTTTCAAAAAAGATGTTTCTTTCGTTTCAATTTTTACAAGATAATAGCCATCATTTTCTTCACTAGATATTCTATCGGCTCCAACAAATACAACCTCTCCATTCAGAGGTTTAAATCTTGAGCCCTCTGGTGAATTTAATCTAACTTTAGCGTTTAAACCAATTTTAACAAACCCGATTTCAGAAAGGGGTAACTTTGCTTCTATTATTAGCTTTTCATTCTTAGGAACTATTTCAACAACTGTTACGCCCGGAGCAATAATAGCACCTTTAGAATTTACAGAAATTAATTTAATTACACCAGATACAGGACTTTTTAGAACTGTTCTATTTAAGTTATCAGAGTATTTAGTAATTCTTTTTAAAAGTTCAGATTTTTCTTTGTTAAATTCAGAAAACTCTATATTAAGTTGTTCACTAAAATTAAGTTGAATAGTTTCAAGTTTATTTTTTTGTTCATCTAATTGCCCCTCAATATTTGATAATTCTCTTAATAACTCAAGGTGCTGAAATCTATTTGTAGCTTCCGCCAGTAATAATTCTTCGCTTATTAATGTTTGTTCTTTAATTAAGGAATATCTTTTTTCAAGGTTCTTGATATTTCTTTTTACTGTTTTTTGTTCAGAGTTTAGATTATTTCTTCTGCTCATAAGAAGTTCATTTTCAAATTTTACAAGTTCTTTATCAAATATACTTCCAATCATTTCTTCAGGAATACTCTTTAATGAATTTTTTTCTGCTTTAATTCTCATGATCGATAATTCAATAGATTTAAGACGTGTATTGATCTCTTCATATTCTGATGAAGCCTTAGCTTTAGATAAGATAACAAGTGGTTGATTAGTTTGGACTTTNTCTCCTTCTTTAATTAAAATCTCTTCAACTATTCCACCCTCNAGGTGTTGTATATACTTTATTCTACCTTGAGGTATAACCTTACCATCAGCTAAACTTAATACCTCAATAATTTTAATATTTAACAATCCAATAAAAAGAAAAAAAAATAAAATTAGAAAAATTTTAAACTTTTTACTTAAAAGAAGAGAATCTTCTAAATTATTTTTAATACTAATTTCATCCTCAAAATTCCAATTTTTCCAGTTTTTTTTATCAATCATCTAAACTATAATTCCTATCGGATAAATTAATAATTTCTTTATCGTTACTAAAACAAATAATCATTTTTTTTGACCTCTTAAAAGAGATAATTAGTTGTTTTACTAGTTCTCTTCCTTCTTCATCTAAACTTTCAAAAGGATCATCCAAAATAATTATATTTCTATTACTTGCTAACATTCTCGCATAATGAATCTTTTTATGTATTCCAAATGATATATTGTTACTTAAAGGAGTATTCAAATCTAAATACGATTTTTTTAAAGCAATATCTAAACCAACAGAATTTATAATCCTTCCAACCTCATCTTCATTTAAGTTTTCATTACCTAATCTAATATTGTCAACTACAGATGTATTTAAACATCTGCTCGATTGAGGAACATAGCCAATTTGGTCACGCCACCAGGAAAGAGAAAACTTATCAAAATTAGTGTCATCAATTAATATTTCTCCAGAGTTCTGTTTAATATTCCCAAAAATTAATTTGCATAACGTAGTTTTTCCAGAACCATTACGACCTGTAATATTTGTAATTGATGACATTGAAAATTTTAAAGATAAATTTCTAAAAAGAAAAGCAGAATTATTACCATAATTAAAATCTAATTTATTAAATTTGATACTTTCTCTTATTTTCGAAAGTTGAAGCGAATTAGTCCTTTTTTCAGTATTTTTAAAAAATTCTTTTGTGACAAACAAATAATTATTAATATTTTTGAAATTTATAAAGGATTTTTGAGCACTCATTACAATTTGAAGAGCCCTAGAAGAAAAAATATTAAAACCTATTAAAGTTCCAACTGTTAAATCACCACTTACAACAAAAGTACTTCCTATTCCAATAATTATAATTGAATTAAGAACAATTAAAAAATGACTAAAGTTTAATTGATGGTTATTGAATTTATTTGTAGTTATATTATTTGAGAGTTGTTGGTTAATAGCAAAAGAAAACCTAGAACCAATAAAGTTAAATATATTTATTGATTTTAGAAAATCCCTATTTTCTCCTAGATCCTTAAAAATACCAGCAGAGTCTTTAAAAGAATTTTTATTTTTATTTTTATTAAGAAATAATGATCTTTGGTTATAAGAACGCCATTGAAGAAGAGTGACAAAAATTAATATTACCAGAAATATTGATGCCAGAGTATTATTTAAAAAGAATAAAATTAATAATATTAAAAATGCAAAAAATGCATCTATAATATTTGACTGATTATTCGGAGATAACGTGTTCGAAATATTATTATGTATATCCAAAACTTCTAATATATTAGTGCTTTTATTTTTTTTATTATCTATTAGCTCTGAATCGTAAAAATTTTTAAGAATAGTTAGTTTTAAATCTTTTATAGGTTTAATAATGATTTTTGCAAAGAAATTATGTCTTATATTTCTAAATATATATTCAAGAATAGCGACTATAATTGCTCCTGACACAAGAAAAAAAAGAGTTCCTTGTAACCCNAATGTTATATATCTATTAAAAATATGAATTATAAAGATAGGACTGAGTAAACCCATTGTTATAATTACTAAAGAGAGGAAAAACAAAACACCNAAACCCTTACTCTCTTTTATTATTTTAAACCAAAAATTCATAAAAACTTTCTAACTAATTATACCATCAAAATTATACATTTTTAATATTACTAAGAAGATATAGTGAATGTAATATCACTAGATGTAATATTATCGTTATTATAGTTATCTAAAACACCCAGTAATGTTAATTCAGTATCATCATAAAAAAAACNAGTATCATGATCATTGTCTTCCCATAAAAAGATTGCTGAATTTCCGTGACTGTCCCCAGTTATTATTAAATAATCACTAATTGTTGCAACTGAACCAACATAATCATCGTATAACGTGTGATCATAATTTGTAAAATCCATATCAATATGCTTTGAGANCTCAAGAGGCGTTTTATAATCATCATTTGGAATNTTATCGAATTTGCTTGTAAAATTCCATACAAGAGGAATTGTGTCACTATTTGCACCTACATCAAAGCTAAAATCTCTAGCACTAGTTTGATAATAGCCTGACCTACCATATGAACTATGAGTGGGTAAATAATCAATTAATACAGAATCACCCTGATCAAAGTCATATATAGTGTCTCCTGCTTCACTTATTGAACCATAATAAAATTGGTCATTTCCACCACCACCTTTAAGGAAATCTGCTCCCTCACCCCCTTTTATGACATCGTCTCCTGATCCACCTGTAATAGTATCAGTTCCCCCTAGTCCTTCAATTGTAATACCATCATCTCCTCCAACAATTGTATCAGCTGCTTCTGTTCCAGTTAAAGTACTAGTGGTTTCATTTTCTTCAGCATATGATGTGTCATCAGCTGTGTCATCAGCTGTGTCTTCGTATAATGACGGGTCTTCAAAGTAGTATTCAATATAATTATCTGATGCTACATCAAAACCAAAATCTCCTGAATAGGCAATATCAAGAACACCAAAATATGTCTCCGCTCCNAAACCTANATCAAAAGCTCCACTTGTAATATTTGTTCCATAGCCTGAATCGAACCCTCCAATAGNAATATCTCCTCCATAAATATTAGAATCAGTTNCCNCACTCATAAAATAATTACCAGAACTTAGATTCATTGGTACAAAACTTGAACCAAACCCAGATGTACTTAAATCATTAAAACTATTTGTTTCAGCATTACTAAACGCCTCTCCNGCTAAAAANTTATTATCTGATCCACTNAACTCTANATCTACTCCTCCNACAATNCTTTCATCAAANNCANTNAATGAATCGCTTAAAGCACTATCAGAATCACCAAAAAGATTACCAGGAAGATTTTCTTCAAGAGCTAATGAACCTGATTCTATGCCTCCATCGAAACTCTCAAATTCTGCTTCAAAACCTGCTGTTTCAGATGCTGCTGCCATTGCTTCTTCTGGGGTTGCGCCGTCAGCTAAGGCAGTCTCAAATTCTTCATTAGCTAACGTATCTAACTCTTCTGCTCCTGTAGTCTCAACACCCTCCTCACCGTCAGCTAATGGCTCACCATCTGGACCTATTCCCTCTTCTTCAGCTAATGGTTCTCCATCGGGACCTAATCCCTCTCCTTCTACTAATTCTTCACCTTCTTCTACTGTACCTTCCTCTACTACCTCTTCTTCAACAGTCTCAGAATCATCACCTTCCTCTTCTGATGCTTCCTCTTCCTGCTGTTGTTCTTGTTGCTGTTCTTGTGGAGGTGGGGCTGATTGTGGTTGAGGCGCTACCACTGGTGTCGGTGGTAATACGGCTAGAGCCGATCCATAATCAGCTTGGATCTGTGCTGCAGTTAAAATAATTGGTGGAGGCGGTGCTGCGTTAAAACTTGCGATACTTGTTGTTGCTCCTACCTGTGATAATGTTTGTGTTCCTCCAGCGTTACTTACCGATATTTGCCCTACTCCACCACCTGCATCTTGTAATAAGGTAAATGAGTTAGCATTACCTTCAACCGCCGCCTTACCCGCAACCGTGGTTCCTCTGATTCCTATCGTTGCTACAGGTGTACTNACACTCATTGCATCTGGGCCAGTCTTTGCTATCTCACCACTAACAAAACTAAACGCTCCCTCTAACATATCTACAGCCATGCTTCCATTACCAGTTGCTGGGTCATAAACAAGCTCATCTAAAACCATCTTTCCGCCTTCAGATAATGACATCGTTGTTTTATCTAAAAAGACTAATCCAACAGAACCACTACCCTCTGTTTCAATCACATCTCCTTTAAAAATAGGATCTCCATTAGACAAGGTAAATACATTACCATCTAAACGCGTAGCTTTCGCCACACCTTTAACGCTTGATACCTCACCAATCGATAATACTCCTTCTCCTGCAGCTTGGGCATATTGTCCAGGAGCAAGAGGGCCTGCTAACGCATCAAGTAAAGAACCTTTAAGCAATAAACCATTCTCTGTTTGAACACTGGGAAGTTCATGGTTCCTAAAATAATCAACAAAGATTATCTGTTCACCTTCTTCACTTGTAGCTATTAAATCTGATTGTGTGCGCGAAAAATTAGCTTTGGGAATCCAGGAAGGTGCTTTATCAAAGTTAAAAGANTAAATTANATTAGATTCATCACTTTTTTGGATAAAAGTANAATTATTATCTATATTTTCGATAGCTCTTGATTCTATATTGAATGCTTCTTTCCAATTGTTTGGTGAGGGTATAATTTTTTCTTCAACTGGATCCTCTTTGATTTCTGTAACTAGTTCTTCTNCCTCTANTNNTGGTTGATTTACTAATTCATAGTTNGTATCTTGTNCTGAATCTAATTCTTGGTGGTTTATAGAAACTTTCTGAATATTGAAATCATTTAATACCTTATTTAATAGATCATCTATTTTTTGATTTTGGTCTTGATTATCATTTATTTTAATAGAAGAGCTTGCCTGAAAACCCCCGTCGATCTCGGGTTTTCCATGAGAAAAAAACTCTTCATCTCTTATTATTTTTGACTTTATTTCTGAAATAACTGATGGTTTTTTTAAAGAATCTAGGTTCTTTAAAATATATGTGGTTTTATCCTGCAACACCTTTTGTAGCAGTGTATCTATGTCAGTTTTCGTGTACACATATTAAAAAAGCAAACTATATGCCATTTTATAAGTAAATCATCAAATAATTATAGCTTAAAAACTTAACTAAATTACTTTATGCAAACCTTTTTCGAATATAAAAACTCAAGTTATCTACAAAAAAAATCATTATTAATATAAAAATCAGAATTGTTGCCACTTTTTTTAGAGCATATTCAGGCAAATCGGGATCAAAGAACACATTTACAGTACCAACGGCAGCTAGCTAGATTTTTTAAAATTGTAGGTGATTATAGAATTCAATTGCACACCTCATCGCATACAGATCGTTTTGTATTGGCTTTGCGCAAAAAAAACTCAGTGACCACACCATTAACTCTAACCTGCGTGCTGTGTCTGGCTTCTTGAATTGGTGCTGGGCAAACCAATATCTAAAGAATCCAGTGAAAGTGAAGAGACTAAGAACTTCTGAACCAATTCCACAGGTCTTTAGCGAGAGTGAACTAGGCCAGTTACTGGAGTATTTACAGGAAAATTACAAAATTACGAAGAAAAGAAGATATTTGCTTTTGATTCGTGCTTGGTACTTTCTCCGATTCACTGCAATTCGTGGCGGGGAGCTACTCAACCTGAAATGGAGGCACGTATATCCTGATAGAATTGAATTGAGATCGACCTCTGAATGGAAAGTAAAAGGAAGAAAAGACGCAACGATTCGTTTGAGCCACATTTTATCAGATTTTATTAGTCAACAAGATAAATCTAATGAAGTGTATGTTTTGGATGATGGGTCAGGAAAACCCAATTATGGAAAAGTGCATGCTCTCACCCAATCTATGAAGAAAGCTCAACTTGCCTGCGGCATAAAAGGCTGCAAGCCACTTCATTCATTTCGTGCTACCGTGGCAACCGAGTTAGCAAACAA
>NHJI01000014.1 GCA_002169685.1 Rickettsiales bacterium TMED211
GGGGTGTTAATTGGCCTGGCACTGCAAGTGTTGCACTTTCCAAAAACTCGGGTGAGAGTGATACAGATTTCATTCAACGGGCTCTAGGTTTACTTGAGACCTCTGGTGGGGTAGGTCAATATTTTGTTGTTAATTATACTGATGCAACAAAGACGTCTATTAGCCAAGCTAACCTTGCATCAAACGCAAGTAATGTTGGTGGCACACATTCCAGTAAAGATATATTTACACTTTCGACCCATCAATCAACAATAGAAACAGCAACTGGAAAATCCGCTAGTGACTACACAGCGGGTTTGAGGTTAACAGATGGAACAGGATTAGCTTCAAACTACAGTATCACCAGCGATTCTTATAGCATTACAGAAAGAACTTTAACTTTATCCGGAACTCGAAATTATAATGGAACAGCTACAGTTAGCGCGAATGATTTATCTATTAGTAATTTGGTTGGAAGTGAAACACTGTCTTTAAGCGGTTCTGGAACAGTTATATCAAAAGACGTAGGTTCTAATAAATCAGTAACTGACGTATCTTTTGCTCTCGCGGATAATGCAGGACTTGCTTCAAACTACATGATAGGAACAAAAATATTTAATATTACGAGAAAATCTATCACTATTGACGGTTCGAAGGTTTATGACTCAAACACCTCGGTTTCAGCAGCTAATATTTCAACATTCAATGGTTTGGTTTCTTCTGAAACACTGAATATCAATGGTACAGGCTCAATCAGTTCATCTGAGGTAGCAAGTAATAAAACACTGACCCTTGGATCGCTCTCTTTGGCTAATGGAAGTAACGGTGGAATAGGTTCCAATTATTCGATAACCAGTGGAACTTTTGATGTGACAGCTAGAGCAATTACTCTTTCTGGAAGTCGAGTTTACGATACATCTAACACAGTATCGAATACTGACCTGACAACATTTACGAATATTATCTCAGGCGAGACACTCTTGGTAACAGGTTCGGGTACTGTCACTAGTCAAAATGTTGGTTCAAATAAAACTGTAACAATTGGTTCATTAGCTTTAGCAGATAATACAGGGAGTGCTTCAAATTATAGTCTTAGTTCTGCAACATTTAATATAATAGAAAGACCGTTGAATCTATCGGCAACAAAGGTTTATGACGGAAATACCACGATTACATCAGGGTCAGTGACTTTTTCAAATCTAGCCGGAGGAGAGTCTCTGAGTAAATCTGGAAGTATAACAACAAGTTCTGCTAATGTTGCGTCATTTCAAACGTCAGATATTACAGTAAGCTCATTATCATTAGTAAACGGTTCAGGTTCTGCATCAAATTATACTTTAAGTGGAGGTACTTACTCAGCTACTATAACTAAGAAATCTTTGGGTCTATCTGGAACTCGAGTTTATGATGCTACAACGACAGCGAGTTCATCGGATTTAAGCCTTACTGGTTTAGTAGGTTCTGAAACATTAATTTTAAGTGGAAGTGGAACATTAGCTAGCTCAGTTGTCGCTAATGGTAAAGTGATAACCCTTAACACATTAGCTATTGCTGATAATTCTGGTCTGGCTTCCAACTATGATTTATCNGGAACTATAACAATGGATATAACTGCTAGACCGGTTACGGCNAATGGGTCAAGAATTTACGANGGAACGACGACCGTTAGTGGAAACAATTTGACAACGATAAGTAATTTGGCTGGTTCTGATACCTTAAGTTTAAATGGTTCCGGAACTACNACTTCCAATGTTGGAAATAGTAAATCCGTAACGTTAGGTTCACTNGCACTTGTAAGTGGAAGTGGAAATGCATCAAACTATTNACTGTCTTCAGCGACTTTTGATATACAGCAAAGATCACTGGATATAGAGGCCTCTAAAGTTTATGACGGAACTACAACGATAAATGGTTCAGACTTTTCTACTTTTAGCAACATTGTTAGTGGTGAAACTTTATCCGTAAGCGGTTCAGGATCGGTNGCATCGGCTGATGTCGGAACAGGAAAAACAGTGACATCTGTCAATTTAGCNCTTGCTAANGGAACNGGNTTGGCAAGCAACTATTCGATTAANTCTCTATCAGCAGGAATTACTTCAAGNCCTGTAACTNTTTCTGGNTCTCGCCTTTATGANAGCACTACTACAGNAGATAGTTCGATNTTGANAATTTCCTCTGGNGTAAGNGGAGAAAGCCTTTNATTAACNGGCTCAGNAATTNTAGGNTTTGCAAGTGCGGGAACACAAACAATAACAAATAATAATACGCTTGCTTTAGCCAATGGAACCGGTCTTGCTAGTAATTTTACATTGGCAGGAGCTACTACGAATGTAACTATNAATCCGAGAACTTTAAATGCAACTTTATCANGGGAATATGATGGTACGACAAACGTATCAGGAGGCGTGTTNACCCCAACATTTGATAGTTTGCAAGGTGGTGAAACACTTGCACTTTCTGGAATAGGTTCTGTAACAAGTGCAAATATAGGAAGTTCTAAGGCAGTAACGTTGGGATCACTAGCTATTGCAGCAGGTTCAGGGAATCCAAGCAACTACACACTAAACTCTGTTACGTTGGACGTAACCCAAAAAGTAATTAATCTTGATGGTATTAGAGCTTATGACGCTTCAACTAATGTTCTAAGTTCGGACATTACTTCATTNAATAATATAGTTTCTGGAGAAACATTATCAATTACTGGAACAGGTTCAGTGGCAGCAAATTCTGTGGGAATGAACAAGGCCATTACACTTGGTACATTAACCTTAGTTGATGGATCAGGTACTGCTGCAAGTAATTATACTCTGACAGGCGGAACACATACTTTTGATATTGCGCCTCTGTCTGTAAATGTAACGGGAAACAGGCAGTATGATGGAACTAATGTAATTGACAGCTCTGATTTATTACTTACCAANTTAGTATCAGGAGAAACGGTAAGTCTTAGTGGTCAAGGAACGGTTGTATCTGAAGATGTTGGTGCAAACAAAACTGTCACATCAGTTAACNTAGCATTAACTGGGTCTAATGCAGGTAATTATACTTTAGGTAGTTATACAACTAGTTTTGAGATTACAAAGAAAATAATTAACTTAACAGGGACGAAAGTATATGACAGTCAGACGACTGTTGCGAATACNAATTTAACTGTATCTACTGGNGTCGGTGGAGAAAATCTCAGCCTTCAAGGTAACGGTAGTGTTATTTCTGCAGCTACAAGTAATGGAAAAATAATCTCATTAGGTACATTACAATTAAATTCCACAGGATCAAGTTCTGCTAGTAATTATACATTATTAGGAGGAACTCATACTTTTGATATAACCGCAAGACCACTCACATTCACTTCATCGAGAAATTACAATGGAGTAACCTCAGTAGATACATCTGGTTTAACATATTCGTTTAGTAATTTAGTTTCTGGCGAAAGTTTAGTACTGTCAGGGTCGGGAACAGTAGCTTCTAAAGATGTTTCAGCAGGAACGCAAAATATCACTTTAGGAAGTATTGCTCTAGCAAATAATACCAGTGTTGCCTCAAATTATTCATTAACCTCTGGTACGATTGATATAAGCCAAAAGAAAGTAAATTTATCGGGAACAAAAATATATGATAGTAACGCAACATTGAGTAATTCAATAGTTTCAGTTGTATCTGGTCTTGTTGGTTCTGAAACATTAGCTTTAACAGGTAATGTCGTAACAAGTACTGCAAATGTTGGAACATATTTAGCTAGTGCAAATCAATTAAATTCTGGATCTACAACTATTGCTCTTGCCAACGGTACGAATGGAGGAGTTGGAGGTAACTATACGATTGATGAAGGTTCGTATACAATAACGCAGAGAGCATTAACTATAGCAGGAACAAAAGCATATGATGGGTCAAAAACGGTAAATGCATCAGACATCACAACCTTTACTAATACAGCAGGCGGTGAATCCTTAACAATCTCTGGAACGGGATCATTCCTTGAATCTCAGGGTGTGGGTACAGGCAAAACAATTAACTTAACCGGCTTGACTTTAGGGAATGGAACAGGAGTAGCAACTAACTATAATTTAAGTAGTGGAACATTTAGTGTGACTGCACGTCCGGTAACATTAACAACAAGTAGAACTTATAATGATACTAAAAATGTAGACGTAACAAACTTAACTGTAACATTTAACAATTTAGTCGGAACAGAAACTTTGTCACTCTCCGGTTTGGGGTCAGTATCATCAGAAAATGTTGCTTCGGGACAACAAGCAGTTACTTTAGGAACACTATCACTCACAGATAATACTGGCGTTGGCTCAAACTATTCNTTATCTTCAGCCACATTAGATATTAATAAAAAACCTATTTCGCTTAGTGGCACAAAAGTCTATGATGCTTCATCCANAGCTTCATCAAGTGATNTAACACTCTCCGGAATGGTTGGAAGCCAAGACCTTTCTTTGAGTGGTAATGGTTCTTTAGTTTCTGGCAGTGATGTTGGAACTAATAAATCGGTTAATACGACTGGTTTGACTTTGGGAGATGGTGTAAGTGGCACACCTGGAACCGCTTCTAANTATGCACTAGTGGGTGGGACTTATCAAATGACAGTAACCCAAAGACCAGTTACAATAAGTGGTTCAAGATTTTATAATTCGACAACCACNGTTAGTAGTTCTGATATAACTACATTTAATAATACTGCCGGAAGCCAAACACTTAATGTTACTGGTTCAGGGGCTGTTGCTTCAGCAATAGGTGGCACAGGGAAATCAGTCACATTGGGGACTTTAACATTATCTGATGGGACAGGTTCAGCTTCAAACTACTCTCTTGCTAGTGGTACATTTGATATAAATTCAAGACAGGTTACCATTTCAGGATCGAGANTATATGATGGGACAACTATTGTTAACGGTTCAGACCTTGTGATTACAACAGGTGTGGNTAGTGAAGTACTAACTGTTAGTGGGGCAGGAAGTATAGCAAGTGCAGATGCTGCGGCTAATAAATCCGTNACAACTGGGAGCCTTGCTTTGGCAAATGGAACTGGAAATGCCTCTAATTATACAATTGGATCTATAACCTTAACAGTCTCACAAAGACCNGTAAACACAGCTTTTGAGAAAATATATGATGCTACAACCAATGTAAACGGAAGTGAGCTAAAAACAAACGGTATTACGAATACTGTATTAGGACATTCACTTAGCCTCAGTGGTACAGGAGCAATGGCGTCAACAGGAGTTGGTTCGTTGAAAACACTATCATCATCGGGTACAATGGGTCTTTCAGGCGCTCAAGTTTCTAATTATACATTATTAAATGGAACTCATACCGTTGATGTAAACCCTAGAAGTACCAATGCTAGTGGAACAAGATATTATAATGGAAATCTCTCAGTAAATGGTTCAGCATTTTCCACTTTCTCAAATATTGTAGGCTCTGATACAGTCACTTTAAATGGAACAGGAACTATAACAACAACTCAATCTGTGGGTTCTAAGGGAGTTTCTCACGGAACGTTATCTTCCGCACACCCTAACTATATTCTGGGATCTGCGTCAATTATAGTTTCTCAAAGGCCAGTAAATTTATTAGGTTCAAGAACTGCAGATAACAATTTAATTGTTAACGCAAGTGAATTGAGTATAGGAAATTTAGTGAACAATGAGAATTTAACTCTAAGTGGGTCCGGTACAATTAGTTCCTCAATACCTGGCTCATTTGAAAGTATTAATCTATTGTCATTATCGATCGCAAACGGGATAGGAGCTTCAGCGGGCCTAGCATCTAACTATACTTTAGTTGGAGGGAGCCACTTTATGAGTCTTAGAAATGTATTAACAACAGTTCAAAGGATAAGAAGAATTCTTAAAGTAGGTATTTCAGGAAAGAGCGTCAATAGAACNCCTTCAAGAATAACTTATAGAAGAGTCCCAGCTATTTCTGAAAGAGCTTCAATTGCAACTCCTGATCAATCCATTGAAGTACGTCCATGTGTTTTACAAAGTGGTTATTGTAATTAAATATTTAAAAAAATATGGAGGANNAATAATTGTTTTCTTTACTTAATAATAAAAAAATCAGGGGATGGTGTCTTTTTGACTTCGGAATTTCAAGTTATCCGACTTTAATTCTTACTTTCTTTTATGGGGCATTTTATGCAAATACTATTGCAACAAACTCTTTGGCAGGAACAAGTAACTGGGGTTTTGCAATCTCTATTTCAAGTATATTTACTTTTTTAATACTTTCATTTTTATTAATTCAAGGAAGACAATATTATAGAAATATTTCATCNAGATTTTTTTTATTTTTTTATTATTTATTGATACTTTCAACTTGTTTACTTTCCCTTTTTGGAGAAGGCTCAAATGAATTCTATCCTTTAATAATTATAGTTTTTTCATTTATTTCATTTGAAATTATAACACTATTTTATAATGTTTCACTCTATAAGGTTTCAAAAAAAAATCAGGGTTTTGTGTCAAGTTTAGGNTGGGCTTTTGGTTATTTAGGNGGACTTTTATCATTGCTTATTATCTACNTATTAATCAAATCGACACAAGAAACAAACTTTCTCTTTAAAGGTATTTCAGTTTTCTTATTNATTGGTCCTTTAGTAGGGTTGTGGACATTTATTTTTGGNTCATTCCTATTTAAAGAGCTTAAGACCACTCATTTTGAGATTCCAGATTTATTAAAATTCTATGANAATATAAGAAGACAGAAATTAACAAGGTTTTTGTTTAGTTATTTTTTCTTTAATAATGGAGTAATATCTATTTTTGCTTTTGCTAGTCTTTTTGCATCTTTTTTATTTAAATTTACAGAATCTGAAATACTCTTTTTAGGAGTTTTTATTAATCTTTCCGGTATATTAGGGTGCCTTTTTATCGGATATTATGAAAATAGGATAGGTTCAGAGAANAGTGTTATCATTTGCTCTCTAATTCTTTTCTTACTCTCATTAGGNCTGTATTTNATAGAAAGTAGTTNTTTGTTNTGGGTGATAGCAATTTTGATAGGTTTTTTTATAGGACCAATTCAAGCATTAAGTAGGGCAGTCATTGTAAAAAAAATAAAAGCTAAAAATCAGCTAGCTGCTTTTTCATTCTACTCTGTTCTTGGGAATATTTGCGCAATTCTTGGACCTTTGGCAATTTCATTAGTTGTAGATATAAATGAATCGATCAGAATGGGTGTCCTAGTGATACCGGTTTTTTTTATAGTCTCATTAATTCCATATATTAAAACTAGTGTTTAAAATGTCTCATCCCAGTAAANACAACTGCTATTCCNGATTTATNTGCTTCNAATATTATAGCCTTATCATTAATGGATCCACCAGGCTGAATAATCGNTTTTACTCCATTATCATTACANATTTTAATTATATCTGGAAAAGGAAAGAAACCATCNGAGGCTAGGACAATATTTTTTTTGTTTTTGAAATTTTCTAAACTATATTTTATGGCATGTTTAGTTGAATCTAATCTGTTAGTTTGTCCCACACCAATTCCTGTAACAGCCTTATCTTGTGCTATAACGATAGCATTTGAATTTACATATTTACAAACAGTAAAAGCAAAGAGAAGGTCTTNCATTGTCTTCTCTGATGGTTTCTTTTTAGTAACTATTTTAAGATTCTCTTTATCAACTAGTTTGGAGTTATACTCTTGTATTAATAGGAAGTTCTTTGTACTTTTATAATGGAGATTATTTTCTGTGTTTGTAATTTCATACTCAATTAAGATTAAATTTTTTTTTGATGACAAGCATGATTTTGCATCGTCAGATATTTTGGGTGCAACCACAACTTCTGTAAATATATTTTTTATTAGTTTTGCCGTACCTAATTTAAGCTCATTATTAAAGGCTACGATCCCTCCAAATGCACTTACAGGATTGGATTTCAGAGCTCTTTTATAAGAATTTTCTTGCTTATCAGAAATTGAAACTCCGCAAGGGTTTCCGTGCTTAACAATAACACATGATTGATTCTGAAATTCAAAGGCTAACTCAATTGCTATATCTATNTCATTAATATTNTTGTAAGAAATTTCTTTTCCNGAAACTTGNTTGAGTGAATTATTTGATAGTTNATAAACAGANGCNTTTTGGTGAGGNTTTTCTCCATACCTTAAATTCTTATATTTTCTTAANGGCAAAGANACAAGATCTTGAAAAACNATTTTTTCTTGTTTGTTGAACCAACTNGTTATAGTNCCNTCATAAAANGCAGAAATTTTGAAGGCTTCAATCGCCATNATTCTTCGTGAATTNATATCAATTAGATTATCATTTTTATAACATNATTCTAAAAAATGATTNATCTGNTCNTTATGGGAAATTACTGCAATATTTTTAAAATTCTTTGCAGCTGCTCTCATCATTGATGGTCCGCCTATATCAATAAACTCNATGCATTTATCAAAAGTNTTCTCCTTTTTACTGATTGCTTCCTCAAACGGATATAAATTTACTACAACTAGGTCAAAAGGTTTAATTTTCANTTTCTTAAGTTGTAAAATATGCTTTTTGTTACTTTTATCAGCTAAAATACCAGCATGTACAATTGGGTGTAATGTTTTAACTCTACCGTCAAGAATCTCTGGAAATTCTGTTAAATCTGAAATTTCAAAAAGGTTTAATTTTGGACTTATTTTTCTAAGAAATTTATATGTACCACCAGTAGAAAAAACGTCAATTTTGTATTTTTCAAAATATGGGATTAATAGTTGTATATTTGTTTTATCGTAAACGGAGACTAAAGCTCTTTTAATGTTAAGTTTATTCATTTAATTTTACCTTATATTCAGGGACGATTTTTTTTAAAAGTAAAATACTTTGTTTTTCATTGTTGTCGCGAATACACTTTAGAATTTTATTAACTGCTGTTTCTTCTATAGCTTTTAAATGACTTTTAGTCTGAAGAATTCCAGGAATATTTGTTTTATCTATAATTTCATTTTCATAAAAGAGCTCTTCGAAGAGTTTCTCGCCAGGCCGTAATTTAGTGTAGTTAATTTTTATTTGATCTTTAGATTTTTTCCCTGAAAGTGCTATCATCTTTTCTGCTAAATCTTTAATTTTAACTGGCGCCCCCATCTCAAGAATTTTTATTACACCATTCTCACTTTTATCCTTTATAGAAGATAAAAGCACCAATTCAACGGCCTCTCTAATTGTCATGAAATATCTAGAAATTTCTGGATGTGTAATAGTAATAGGTCCTCCTTCATTTATCTGTTTTTGAAATAAGGGAACAACGGAACCAGTTGATCCCAATACATTTCCAAACCTTACTATATCAAAATGTGTTTTTGAATTTTTCCCAATCATTTGTATATACTTTTCACAAAGTCTTTTTGTTGCACCCATAATATTTGTTGGATTTACTGCCTTATCTGTCGAAATAAAAACCATTCGAGCGATATTATACTTAATACATAGCTTGGCAATATTTACGGTCGATTCAAAATTAGTCTTTAATGCTTCTAATGGATCCGTTTCAACGAATGTTATATGTTTTAGTGCGGCTGTATGAAATATCAAATCCGGCTTTTCAGTTTTAATAATTTTTTCAATTTTAAAACTATCCCTGATATCTGCTAGGATTGGAACACAATTAGCAGATTTTAGATTTTGAGTTATTTTAAATAAATTATACTCACTGTATTCAACAAGAATGATTTTCTTGGGGTTAATTGAAGAAATCTGTGAACAAAGTTCACTACCAATGCTTCCTCCTGCGCCTGTTACTAAAATTACTTTATTTTTTAGTTCTTGAATTTTTTTTGTATCGTGAACTCTTTGTGCTCTTCCTAAGATATCTTCAATTACAATTGGATTTGTTCTAAAAGTTTCAACCGAACCTGTTTTTAAATCAGATATTTTAGGTAGTTCTCCAATAGCAAGACCATTACTCTTTGAAAACACAAAAAGTTTTTCAACCACTTTATTAGATAAAGAATGATCAGTTATTATAATCCGCTGTGGAGGAGTTTTAAAACTTACAATTCTTTTTTTAAGATTTTCTATATTATCAGTATTTTCAACAATTGGTATTCCGTGTATACTTCTTCCAATTGATTTTTTTTTTGTGCCTATAATAGCAGTTACTAAAAATGGGGAGTTTTTTTCCCTATTTGCAGCTCTAATAAATAATTCAGTTGTATCATCCTCACCAACTATTATCACTGGTACCTTTTTGATCTCAGAATTATTTCTTTTAATTTTATCCTTAATAACTCTATATAAGAGCCTTGGACTAGAAATAGTTAATATTGAAACAATAAAAAGTAAGATTGGGAATGACCTTGGTATAAATTCAAGCCTGATGGTTAAAAATAATATTGCTACAAGGAATAATGATGAAATAATTAAACCTTTAAAAATTGAAATAATCTCTTGGATTGAAGCATATTTCCACATTCCTTGATAAAGACCAAATCTTTTAAAAAGATATATAGTTGAAATAGGAAAGAGAACTAGATACAACCAAATTTTTGTATCAAGGAAGTTAACAAGTAATATAATTTCATCATTTCCAAGTCTTAGCCATATAGCAAAAATAAAAGATAACAGTAGAACAGTAAAATCATGAGTTATTGTTAAAAAGGTTTTTTTATTTATATTTTTCATTTTCACCATTTAACCAATGTAAGAGTTTAAAAACTAACAAAATCGAGAAGACTAAACTGAGAACGCCCAAATATAGATATAATATAGAAAAAACTATTAAAGCTAAATTAACAATATTTATTTTTTCTAAAACTTTTTGATGCGATGATCCAGACCTAATTTTTTTTTGATAAAAATGATCACTATGGGCTTCAAAAATATTCTTACGTTTTAAAGCTCTCAGGCATATTGTAAGAGTTGAGTCAATAAAGTGAAAAAGAATAAGTATCATAGTAGGAATGAAGTTCTGCTGTTTAATTAAACTTAATATGATGATTGATGAAATTAAGAAACCAATAGGTATTGAACCTGAGTCACCTAGAAAAATTTTTGCAGGAGGTTTATTCCAAAATAAAAAACCTAAAAAAGATGAGAAAAGTATTATACCAATATAACTGTTTTCATTCGGTAAGGAACCGAAAATTGATAATACAATAATTCCCATACTGAAAGTACAAACTTGGAAT
Source organism: Rickettsiales bacterium TMED211 (assembly GCA_002169685.1). Next base: position 11,121 of record NHJI01000014.1, read on the forward strand.
CCTGTTATGCCGTCCATGCCATCCATAAAATTAAATAAATTAACAAGCCACAACCAATAAAAAAAAATAAGAACTTTAAGGAAATAATTAAAAAGTTCTTTGTTAATATCAAAATTAGCTACATTTATTATAGCTTGGGCTAAATTTGAAATTTCATCGTTGAGGAATTTAATAGCGATAAAAACACACAATCCTTGAATTACCAATCGAGGAATAGAGGGTAAATTATAAAAATCATCAAATATGCATGTGACCCATAATATAAAAGTTAGGAGACATATTATAGACCAAGGTTCATGATTAATTAAATCAAAATAAATGAAAAAAACTATTGAAACAATTATTGTTGGGATTATGATTAATCCTGCACCTTTAGGCGTTGGTATTAAATGATTACTTCTTTTTTTCGGCATGTCCATTACTTTTATTTTCGTTAAATACATAATTAATGGCTTTAATGAAATATAAATAAAACCTGTTAACAAAAATGGGAAAAATATGTTTAAAAAGATGTCCATTATATTTCTAACTAATACTTTAAATTTTTAGATGAAAAGAATAATACATGAAAATTAATAAGATTGCCATTATAGGTTTAGGTTATGTAGGGCTCCCACTTGCTGTAAGTTTGTGTAAATCTTTCAAAGTTTTAGGATTTGATATAAATAAAAAGAGAATCAGAGAATTAAGATCTGGAAAAGATTCAACTAATGAAGTTAGTTCTGTGAATTTAAAAATGTCGATGAATAGTAATTTAGAAATCACTTCAGAAGAAGATGACCTATTTGATTGTAATATCTATATCATTACAGTTCCTACGCCTGTAACAAAAGCGAACAAACCTGATTTTTCATATTTACGAAAATCCTGTAAAATGATTGGCTCTAGAATGAAAAAACATTCGATTATAATTTTTGAAAGTACTGTTTATCCTGGAGCAACTCAAGATATTTGTGGAAAAGAAATTGAGAAAGCATCAGGTATGATTATGGAAAAAGACTTCTTTCTTGGGTACTCACCAGAGAGGATAAACCCGGGAGACAAAGTACATACAGTGGAAAAGATTACTAAAGTAATTGCCTCAGAGAATCCTGAAGTGACAAAAGTGATGAAAAAGATTTATTCTAAACTTACATCTGGAAATATTTTTATTGCAAAAAATATAAAAGTTGCTGAGGCATCAAAAGTTATAGAAAACTCACAAAGAGATATCAATATTGCTTTTATAAATGAAATAACAAAAATTTCCCAGAAATTAGATATCAGTATCTTTGATGTTTTAGAGGCATCTGAGACTAAATGGAACTTCTTACCATTCTATCCTGGTTTAGTTGGAGGACATTGTATAGGTGTTGATCCATTTTATTTAGCATCAAAAGCAAAAGAGCTAGGAATAAAACCACAGGTTATTCTTTCTGGAAGAAAGACAAATGACTATATGAGTAAATTTATATTTTCTGAAATAAATACACGGATAAAAAAATCATCAAATATTTTAATCCTTGGACTAACGTTCAAGGAAGACGTACCTGACACAAGAAACTCGAAGGTATTTGATCTAATAAAGTATTTTAAAGGAGCTAGGCACAAAGTTGATGTTTGTGATTATTTAGTTGATCCTGAGCAAGCCCAAACAGTTAATCTTGTCGAATATAAAAAAATAACTAAACATAAATATGATGCTATAATACTTACAGTCCTACATCGTGATTATAAGAAAATCAAAATTAAAGATTTAAAAAATCTATTGAAAAAGAATGGCCTCATAGCTGATTTAAAAGGATTTTGGAGAAAAGACATAGTGTATAATAATTATTGGTCATTATAATTATCTTATTTGATCAGCTTAAATAACCAACGAATTTTCTTTTCTGGGATAATAATATCAGAGACTAAAATATGACTATTTTTTGCAATCTTTTGTTCTTGTCCCAGATAAATACTTTCTTTTATTTCTATTTTGGGCTCTGAACACATAAATTCCCACCCAGTTCCATCTGGTAGCTTCAGTATCGCTTTCTTTTTACTTCCTGTAACATTCACTTCAATATCCGGAAAAAGATGAAATCTCAAATAATATTTTTTTGCTATTCTTTGATAGTCTTTGTTANATTTAGATAAATAATCTTGACCCCTAATTATTTTTTTTTCTGAGTCTATATGAATTTTCCTAGAATGGGTTAATCCAAAAATATCCCTATAACCAGAGTGTGCAGCATCAATCCAATGACAATTTCCTTGTTTCCTTCTCTGTGACCAGACATTTGCTATACGAGATTTTTTTTTACTTTTATTAAAGAAAATATCTGAAGAGTTTATATTATCTATAGACAGAGTACTGTGCGCGGCNGTAGACTTCATTGCTTCTGTCCAAATTTTATTATTTATATAGTGTGAACCACAATTGACAATCATCTGATTTTTTCCAATTGATAATTCAAATGATAAAGAACCAGCGTATGTATCCTCTCCNACTGGTGGCCCACAATCCATGAGGAGGTTAATTTTATTATGTGCTATCTTCTGAAAACCTGAACATGTAAGAGACTCTGGTATTTTGATTTTAGAGTTTGCTCTTAAAATTATTTGATTCAATAATTTCTTATTAGTGTGTTTAGAATTATTGAAAGTAGTTAATGTTTCACCACCATTTTTGTAGAACTTTAAGACTGATGCCATTTTTAAAATACAGTCATTAATTTTTTTTGGTGTTTTATAGTTAGCCTCTGCCAAATAACTTCTAATATCTATAAGATTTTGTAAGAACTCTGAATGTTTGCTTGGAGACTTTAAATAGTGACTACCATCATCAAAAACTTGAATATTAATTTCAGATAACAACAGTTCAATAGAAAAGTCCAAATAACTACTTAATTTAGTATAAGTAATCGAAATAGCTATTAAACCTTTGATAGCAAAAATTCTATGGTACCCAGAAATATCTTGGAGTTTATTCTTAATTAAATGATTTCCTTGTTTAAAAAGGCTTTCAAGCATTAATTTTTGAAAACTATTATCAGCACTCGAACAAAAAAAATTGAAATTTCCTAATAACGAATATAATCTTTTTCCAATTATATCACTTCTCCACTCGCTTAAACTCCATTTATTATACTTTANCACCCACTCATATACAGACTTTCTNAGAAAAGACCTTGCTTCATTTGTTCCAACAGCTTTTATATCTTTTATCCAATTAAAGCTGTGAAGTTCTTCTTTCCATATAGCCGTAGAAACATTTTTTTCCCACATAGAACTTTTATAATTTATGGTTTCTCCAAAAAAAGTAATATATCCCTTCAGAATATTATGACCTATTTGAGAATCTCCCTCCCATGGGTCATTTAGAATATTTGATACTTCTTTAGACAGACTATTATTGAGAAAAAAATCATAAACAGGAGTTTTATAATACAATAAATATAATGACTTCTTAAGCACTGAGGTGTTGATAAATCTTTTCATATGTCAGTTTTCTCTATACAAGCAATAAAGAACCCATCCATTCCACCTATATTTTCATAGTCGTCTGGATTAATGGTCAGCATCCCATCAGTAAGTTTATATTTTAAACCATTTAAAATATTTTTTGAAACTTTTTTCATCTTAAACCCTTTATTCTTTTTAAGAAAATATTTAATTTGATTCTTGCCTTCATCCGAAATTAAAGAACAAACAACATAAACCATTATACCTTCGACTTTAAGAAGACTGGAACATTTTACTAGTATTTGCATTTGTTTGTGCAATAAACCTTTAAGTAAATNCTTTTTATTTCTTAATAGAATATCAGGATTCCTTGACACTATCCCNGATGCTGAACATGGAGAGTCAATTAAAACACAATCAAATATCTTATTTGTTTTAAACTCTAGGATATCTGCATTAATAATTTTTGGTGAGAAATTAAGCCTTTTAAGATTTTCTTCCAGTTTNTTAANTCTTTTTTTTGAGATATCGATAGCNGTCAAATCATAATTATTATCACATAATTGAAATGTTTTTCCTCCTGGAGCAGCTCCAACTTCAAGTACCTTAATTTTTTCTTTTATATCTTTTTTAAAAAACTCATTTATTATTTCAACTGGAATTGAGGCCGACGCACTTTGCACCCACCAATCACCTCTATCAAAGAATGGGAAATCAGTGACTAACCCATTCCTATTTAGCCTAATAACCTGCTTATAAATTTTTTCTCCATCTAAATGCTCTTCCCAATTTCTTTCACTAAACTTTTTTTCTTTAATGTTTATATCGAGTGGAGGTTTTTTTGAAAATATTCTTGCAAATTTTCTAGTTTTTTCNTCTCCATAACTTTTAATCCAGTCTATTTTGATCCAATCTGGAAGATTCATTATAGGGTCCAATTCATTTATTAATTTTTCTTTATCCATAGAAATTTTCCTTAAAATTGCATTNACCAGACCNGATAATTTATAAATTTTTTTTTTGGAAAGATTGACAGATGTATTAACTACAGAATAGTGAGGGATATTTAGGAATAAAATTTGAGTTGCTCCAACCCTAAGAATGTTCATGATTTTCTTGTCTACGCTTTTTTTCAAATANTTTTTAATTACATGATTTACTTCCCCATTCCTCCTAAAGAAAGTTAAAGTAATCATTCGGACTAACGATTTATCTCTATCATCAAGTTTTACATAATTCTGATTATCATTGATGGCATCTTCAAATGATTTATCATTATAAATTTCACTAATAATATGAACCGAAATTTCTCTACTATTTTTTTGCAATGATACACCAAAGTTTATTGAATTTTTTTTAAAAATCTTTATTTTATGATTATGACATCTAATAATAAAAAAAAAATAAATACGAAAAAAAAGAATGAATCTAGAAAAAAAGAAATTGGTGGTCCAGATGGACCNGAGCCAACTAGATATGGTGACTGGGAAAGAAAAGGTATNTGTTATGANTTTTANTTTTTCTCTTCTCTNTTTTTAATAAGTTCATCAACTACTGATGGTTCATTTAAAGTAGATGTATCTCCTATAGACTCTTCCTCGTTGCATGCTACTTTTCTCAATATCCTCCTCATTATTTTTCCTGATCGCGTTTTAGGAAGACTGGGTGCCCACTGAATATTGTCNGGTGTTGCGATTGGTCCTATTATTTTTCTAACCCAGTTAAGCAACTCTTTCTTCAATTCATCACTATATTCTTGACCCTTCATGAGTGTAACATAAGCATAAATTCCTTGACCCTTAATAGGGTGAGGGAAACCAACTACTGCGGCCTCTGAGACTTTATTATGCAAAACTAAAGCACTCTCTACCTCAGCTGTCCCCAATCTATGNCCAGAAACATTAATTACATCATCAACTCTTCCTGTAATCCAATAATAACCATCCTCATCTCTTTTACACCCATCCCCAGTAAAATATTTTCCTTTAAAAGTAGAGAAATATGTATTAACAAATCTCTTATGATCTTTGTATAAGGTTCTCATCATACCTGGCCAGGCATCTATCATACACAAGTTACCTTCGCATTTTCCNTGTAATTCTTTNCCTTCATTATCAACGATTACTGGTTGAATACCAAAAAAAGGAAGAGTTGCTGAACCTGGCTTGGTAGGAGTTGCACTTGCAAGTGGACTTATCAGTGCAGCCCCAGTCTCAGTTTGCCAATAAGTATCTACAATTGGACAATTTTTATTACCAACTACTTCATAATACCATTTCCAAGCCTCTGGATTTATCGGTTCACCAACCGTNCCTAATATTCTCAATGANTTNCTATTAGTAGAGTTAACGAGATCGTTTCCTAGCCCCATAAGTGCTCTTATTGCAGTTGGAGCAGTATAGAATATAGAAACCTTATGCTTATCTATTACTTCCCAAAACCTAGATGCGTTTGGGTAAGTGGGAACCCCTTCAAACATAAGAGTCGTGGTTCCATTACATAAGGGCCCATAAACTATATATGAATGACCTGTGACCCAACCTACATCTGCTGAACACCAGTATATATCAGTATCTTTTATATCAAAAATATATTTGTGTGATAAAGATGCATGNAGGAGATATCCAGCTGTAGTGTGTAATACACCTTTAGGAGCACCAGTCGAACCNGAAGTATAAAGTATAAAAAGAGGGTCCTCAGAAGATTGTCCTTCAGGTTCACATTCATCGAGCGTATCNTTTATTATATCATGATACCAAAGATCTGTTTCTTTATCAAAATGATCTGAAGATTCAGTTCGTTTNACAACTAGGATGTTTTTAACAAAATTTAGGTTGGAAATACTTTCTTTAACATTTTTAAGTAAAGGTATTTTTTTGTTACTTCTAATCCCCTCATTTGCAGTAATTATTGTTGTTGATTCACAATCTTTAATTCTATTCCTCAGAGACTCTGGAGAAAAACCTCCAAATACAACAGAATGNACGGCTCCTATTCTTGAGCACGCTAACATTGAAATCGCAGCTTCAGGAATCATTGGTAAATAAATAGTTACACGATCTCCTTTTTTGATTCCAAGATCTTTCATAGCATTAGCTAATTTACAAACTTCCTTATAAAGCTCTCTAAAGGTATAAACTTTACTTTCTTTGGGGTTATCTCCTTCCCATATAATTGCCGGTTTTGAACCTTTATCATNTAGGTGTCTATCAAGACANTTNTAAGANGCATTTAAAACTCCNTCACTNAACCATTTNATNTTTATTTTCTCAGAAAAATTAGTCTTCTTTACCTGTTTGAATTTTTTTATCCAATTAAGTGTTTTTGCTTGTTCTGCCCAAAATTTATCAGGATCTTCAATCGAGCTTTTGTAAAGTTTCTCATATTCTGAAAAAGTTATTGATGCTTCTTCTTTTATTTTTTTTGGAATCAAATACTTTTCTGTCATTCTACTAAATATATTTTGATAATAATAGCAACTGATTTCTTTTTGTTAAGGCATACTTTTAAAAAAATCAAAAAACTCTTTTAAATTTATTTATTAAAACTTTTTTAAAAAGACCTCCTAAAAAATAAGGATCATTTTTAGAAAAATCGTCTGCCTTTTTTTTGTTTGAGAATTTAATTATAATCAGACTTCCTAAGACATTATTCTCTTCATCCATCATTGGGCCAGCAAATAAAATCAATTCTTTAAAATTATTTAGATAGTCTATATGATTTTCACGTAGACGTTTCCTTTTTTCAGACGAATTAGGAAAATCATGACAAATAAGGGAATAATACATTATTTTTCAAATTGCAAAGGTCTAGACAGTAGATCTGATATTATATTTGAAATTGAATTTCCTTCAAGAACTTCTTTAACAGCATTACAAATTGGAAGGTTTACTTTATTTAATTCACCTATTTCACAGATAGATGCGCAAGAGTTGATCCCTTCATTAAGAATATTATCTTCAACTAAAGTTTGAATCGGCTTACCTTTTCCAAGCTGATAACCAAGCATCATATTTCTTGATTTTAAAGAATTACAAGATAAATTAAGATCTCCTAATCCAGATAAACCTTTAAAGGTTTCTTCCTTGGCACCTAACTTCATTCCAAGAGCAGTGATTTCTCGGAGACCTCTAGTTAATATTGATGCCCTAGCATTTTCACCTAATTCTTTTCCCAAAACTATTCCACAAGCTATAGCAATAACATTTTTTAAAGAACCACCAATTTGAGTTCCAATAACATCATTATTGAAATAAGGACGAAAATTTTTACTGGAGATCAATTCTCCCAGAGAATTTAAGTCTACCGTATTAACGGAAGAAAGTACAAATGCTGTCGGCAAATTTTTTGCAACCTCATTTGCAAAATTAGGGCCAGAAAGTACAATAGTGCTACTTTCTGGAAGTAATTCAGCAACAATTTCCGTCATTAATTTATTAGTTTGTTTTTCAATTCCTTTTGAACAGATTACAAATTTTTTTGAAACTACTTTTTTTTGTTTAATTAATTCTAAATTTTCTCTTAATTTCTGAGAGGGAGTTACTAAAAATATATAATCACTTTCTACTACAGAGTTTAAATCATTAACCAATTTTATTTTTTCTGGAATTTTTATTTTAGGTAAATAATTAGATAGTCTTTTTTCATTGAGTTCTATTAATTTCTTCTTTGAGTTTATCCAAATCGTTACATCAGAGCTTGATCTGCTAATAGCTAATGATAGAGCTAAACCCCATGAACCGCTTCCTATGATACCTATTTTTTTATTCATTACCTAATTCAACTAATGACCATCTAGGTGCCGGCAAAATCTCAATGTCATCTG
>NHJI01000015.1 GCA_002169685.1 Rickettsiales bacterium TMED211
TTTTCATCATTCACATTATACCTACCTCCACTAAAAAGTTCGTTAAAATTTTTAGAATAAAATTTAAAAAGAATACCATTGTGATACCCAAATTTATCTATCTCAATTGGGTCAATATTTAACCTAATATTTGGAACATTATCTTTTATCAAGGATAGCGAGGTTAAAAACTTTTTAATCTCTGACCTTGTCTCTTTAGGGAAATCAAATTTTTCAAGCTTGTTATAATTATCTTTGAACTCACCCAGTGAGTTCATTAAAATAGAAGAAACCTCTAACAACTGACTTGATATTTTCTCTATTCCAACTACATTCTTATTTTCATATTTTTCTTTTAAAAACAAGGTACTTTTTTCATCAAGTTTAAAATCTTTACAAACTGCATAAAATAAAGATGGCATTGAAAAAACGATAGAATACCCCTTTATTTTATAAATCTCTAATGCCATTAAAATTATATTTAAAATTTCAATTTCGTATAAATTATTATTTATACCTATTAGCTCTGCACCAACTTGTGTAAATTGCCTGGATATATTAAGTTGTGAATTTTTTACTTTTAATATTTCGCCACAATAACTTAATCTGAGTGGTCTATTTTTTTTTTCAAAAGAGCTACTTGCAATTCTTGCTATTTGAGAAGTTATATCAGATCTCAATCCCATCATCTTCTGAGAAATTGGGTCTAAGACTCTAAAAGAATTAGTGTTTCTTTGATTTTTTGATAGTAAAAATAGTGATTTCTCAAACTCAAAAAGTGGAGGTTTCACTAGTTCATAACCATTTTTATTCATTAAATCAATAAAAACAGATGCTACAAAGAACTCTTTTTTTGCTAAATCAGGAAGACTATCTCTAAAACCTTCTGGGAGTAAATTACTTTTCACTTTTTCAAAATATATTTATAAAAACACCAATCTAACCAATTTGTTAATGTATTCAAATCTTTTTTTAAAATTGTAGGCCCCGTCCATATCCTAATCCCTAATGGAGCTTTTCTATAAGATCTTATATCGTAAGCTATATTTTCATATTCTAAAAATGAAAAAACTTTTTCTATTTCTTTTTTTCTAACTTTATTTTTAAAAAGAAAATAGGAAGTGCTTAAGGCTCTATACTTTTTTTCTTTAGCAAAGTTTTCTAAATAATCATTACTCTCTACCCACTTATCTAGTACTAATCTATTATCTTTACACTTTTTATTTGCCCAATTTAAACCACCTTTATTTTTGTACCATGATAAGCAAAACCTGAAATCGCTAAAACATAATAACGAAGGAGTGTTAATAATTTTTTCTCTATTATTCAGGTCAATAATATTTGGAACTAATTTTTTTTTATTTTCTTTTAACCTGTCTAATGCTTTTGGACTTAATACTATAATTCCATGTTGAGATTCAGATCCAATCGCTTTTTGCCAAGAAAAAACCGCTGCATCAAGTTTTTCCCACTCAATTCTATTCATAAAAACAGAAGAGGTTATATCTGATACCACGATTCCTGTTTGATTATTTGGTATCCAAGAAATATTGTCTATGGACATTCCGGTTGAAGTTCCTGTCCAAACAAAAAATATATCGTTTGATGGACATATTTCATTTAGAATTGGCATGTTACCATTAAGAGAACTTCTTATCTCTTGTTTATATTTCAATTTCTTTATTTCATTTGACCATTTTTCCCCCCAAAAATCATAAATAATTGAAGTTATTCTTCTTTTTCCTAATAAAGACCAAATTACTGATTGTATAGCGCCTGAACAAGAACCTGGAGATAATAAAACTTTATAGTTGCTAGGAATATTAAGAATATTTTTTAAATCAAGTAATATTTCATCCACATAGTCTGAAATATATTTAGATCTATGGTATCTTCCTAGCAAGGATTTATCAAGACCATTTAAAGACCAAGAATCAGGTTTTTTTGTAGGACCAGATGAAAAATTTGGACTTTTTGTCTTTAACTTAGGTTTTATCATCAAAGACCATAAAACCATGGAAAATAAAGTGAAAAAGTAATCCAACAAATAATTGTTAAAGGAAATCCAAACTTTAGGAAATCGATAAATTTATAATGTCCTGGTCCCATAACGAGTAAATTAGTTTGGTATGCCATAGGAGTTAAAAACGAGGTATTTACTGCAAATATTACACTAATTGCAAAAACCTTTGGATCAATGTTTACCTTAGAAGCTAAGTCTAAGGCAATAGGAGTGAATAGCACAGCACATGCATTATTTGAAATAAAATTAGTTGCCAGCGAAACAAATATAAAAAAAGACGTGAGTATTACCGTTGGAGAGGAATCTTTTAAAATATCAAATAAAAATTCTGAAAGATATCTAGCTGCTCCGGTAATTTGAATTATATTCCCAAGCGCTAGGGCTGTTACAATTAAAAGTACTAAATTTTTATCTATTGCCCTAAAAGCCTGCTTAATAGTTAAAATTCTCGAAAACAACATAGTAAAAACTCCTAAAAGTGATGACACCACTAAAGGTAAAAATTCTAATGCACTGAGAAAAATAACTGCTAAAAAAATGATAAGTGACTTATTTGCTGAGTCTCTTTTATATATCTCAGTTGAAGCCCATTCCATGGGCATGATATCACTATGAACTCTTAAATTTTTAATAGACTCTTTTGACCCTTGTATTAATAAAACATCTCCAGGCTCCAGAGGAATTTCAGTCATTCTATTTCTTATCATTCTTGATCTTCTTTGGAGACCAATCACAACTGAATCATACCTGTATCTAAAGCTAGCATTTTCAATCGTTTGACCAACTAAACTTGAAGATGGTGTAACCATTGCCTCAGATAAAATTTGTCTATTTTCATTCTCATTCTCAATGATTTCTTCATTTTTAAGATCACTCAATTGTGCTATAGAAATACCATTATTGTTTGTTAATATTTCACTTAATGATTCTCTTGATGTGGCAATAACCAATAAATCTCCTTCTTGAAGAGTTAAGTTGTCATAAGGGGCAAATTCCGCGTGTTCTTTTCTTTGAATCATTAAAATTGTTACATTTTCTAAGTCTTTAAAAGTTCCAGCTTTTGGTTGTTGATTAATTAGTATTGAATCTTTTGGAATTGTAATTTGCGCAACAAATTGTTTCCCAGATGAACCAATTAATTCATTTGCCATTGGTGAGTTATCCTTAAGCAAATATCTTGAGAAAATTAAAATATATATTATGCCTACTATCGCTATGATACTTCCAGGAATTATAAATTCAAAAAAACTTAATTGAATCCCTAAATACTCATTTAACGAATTTGCAACTAATAGATTTGTACTTGAACCTATTAATGTGGTCATCCCTCCAAGAATAGATGCAAAACTCAATGGCATCATATATTTACTTATAGGGCTTCCAACTTTTGAAGCTATACTTTGAAAAATAGGTATAAAAATTATAACAACTGGAGTATTATTCAGAAAAGCGCTTAAAACTAATACGAAAATTAAAGAAAAAATAAAGATTATATCATGTTTTCTCGGACTTAGTTCAAGTAATCTAGAAATAAAGCTATCTAAGACTCTAGTTTGAACTACACCTTGACCAAGAATTAATAAACATACAACACTGATTAAACTTGTATTACTAAATCCATTTAAAATGATTGATGGTGAAAGTTTATTTAGACCATTATTGTCATATATTGGGAATATAGAAAAAAAAAGTAGTAAAGTTGCAAGTATAAAAATACTCTTAAAAGCTATTGACCACTTTTCAATAGCAAATAAAACCACTGTCATCATGACGAAGAGAAGACTAGAAAATATGTATAAATTATGTGAAAGACTTAACATTTTTTTTTCTTGTTGATTTTAAAATTTAAAGTTTTATCTTTTAATGTAAGTGATGAAATAATCTACATATAAAATTTTACTCATTTTAAATCTTAACATATGTAAGATCAATGTTAAAAAAAATAACAAAAGAAAAAAAACAACTAATTGATAAAGAGCTTTCGGAACCTCTACCCAGTTCAGAGAAAATTTATATTAAAAGTGATAAGTTTAAAGGTTTAGAGGTAGGAATGAGAAAGATCAACCTTGAAGATAAAGATAATAATTCGATCATTGTTTATGATACTTCAGGTTTCTATACAGACAAAAATTATGACCATGACTTAAATAAAGGATTAGCAAAGATAAGAGAAAATTGGATTACAAAAAGGACAGGCATAGTCTCAACATCAAAAACTAAACTCAAATACCTAAATAAGAGTAATAATCAAGGAATAGAGTTTCCAAAAAAACCAGAAAANATATNTAAAGCTAAACAAAANNACGAAATAACTCAAATGTATTTTGCAAAGNTTGGTAAAATNACAGAAGAAATGGAATATTGCNCNATANGAGAAAATGAAGGTAGAGANNAACTAATTGGTAAAAGNTTTAACAAAAANGATTTAATTACCCCTGAATTTGTNCGTGATGAAATNGCAAACGGNAGAGCAATTATACCAAGCAATATAAATCATACTGAGCTTGAACCAATGATTATTGGAAAAAANTTTTTAGTTAAGATAAATGCAAATATTGGAAATTCAGCAGTATGGTCAAGTACGAAAGAGGAAGTAGAAAAGTTAATTTGGGCTACTCGTTGGGGGGGTGATACTGTAATGGACCTCTCTACTGGCAGAAATATTCATAATATTAGAGAATGGATAATTAGAAATTCTCCTGTTCCTATCGGAACNGTTCCAATATATCAAGCATTAGAGAAAGTTGANGGTATTGCAGAAGAACTAAATTGGGATATCTTCAAAGAAACTCTTATAGAACAAGCTGAGCAAGGTGTTGATTATTTTACAATTCATGCAGGAGTAAAGTTAAGTTATATCCCTTTAACAGTCGAGAGATTAACTGGTATTGTTTCTAGAGGGGGTTCTATTATTGCCAAATGGTGTTTATCTCATCATAAAGAAAACTTTTTATATTCGAACTTTGAAGAAATGTGTGAGATATTAAGTCATTACGATATTAGTTTTTCACTTGGAGACGGTTTAAGACCTGGAAGTATTCATGATGCTAATGATGATGCACAATTTTCAGAGTTAAAAACTTTAGGAGAGCTTACAAAAATTGCATGGAAAAAGAATGTGCAAGTAATGATTGAAGGTCCAGGACATGTTCCAATGCACTTAATAAAAGAAAATATGGAAAAGCAAGAAGAGTTTTGTGATGATGCTCCATTCTATACATTAGGTCCACTAACTACTGATATTGCTCCAGGTTATGACCATATCACAAGCGCCATTGGAGCTTCAATGATTGGGTGGTTTGGAACTTCAATGCTATGTTATGTGACACCTAAAGAACATTTAGGCTTGCCAAACAAAGATGATGTTCGCGTAGGCGTGATTACTTATAAAATTGCAGCACATGCAGCAGATCTTGCTAAAAATAATAAAGGGGCATATTACAGAGATTATATGCTGTCAAAAGCAAGATTTGAATTTAGATGGAGAGATCAATTCAACTTATCACTCGATCCAGAAACAGCAAAAGATTTTCATGACCAAACTCTTCCTTCTGAAGGTGCTAAAATTGCACACTTTTGTTCCATGTGTGGGCCAAAGTTTTGTTCAATGAAAATATCTCATGAGTTAAAAGCTGATTCAGAAAAAGGTTTAAAAAAAATGTCTAAAGAATTCAAAAAATCTGGTGGAGAAATTTATATAAAAAAAACTAATGTTTCATAGGATTATTGTCCAAAACAAATTCTAAAGGTTTTTTTGTTATTTTTGAAAGATATTTTTTTGAAAATTTAATAGAAGGTTTTACTCCTAAACCTTTAGCAAGATAAAAAGCAAGTGCACTTGATAATGTGCATCCAGTTCCATGTATTTCCCTTTTGTAAATTTTCTTATATCTGAATTTATAAAAACTTTTGTTTTCATAAAGTAAATCCATAATTGATTTATTTCGACATATAAGCCCTTTTATTAAGATGGAGTTTTTATTACTTTGTGTTATAGTTCTTGAAGCAACTTTGAGGTCTTCTAAAGTTGAAATTTTCATATTAGCCAATATCTCTGCTTCTTCAATATTAGGCAGAACAATAGTAGAAATTTTATTTAAAATTTTTTGTATTTTTATAAAATCTTTTTTTTTGATAAATTTTTTTCCAGAGGTTGATTTATAAACCGGATCAACAACGATTGGTAATTTTTTATTTTTGAAAAAACTGTATAGTTCCTTAGCTAAATTAACTGTTGGAATGATACCTATTTTAATAGCATCGTAATCAAAGTCTTCTGAAATGGTTCTAATTTGACTCATCACAGTCTCAGTGGGAATATTATATGTATCTGTAACTTCTTTGGTATTTTGTGAAGTTATCATTGAAACTGCAGTTAAACAATAACCTCCTAAAGATTTCACTGTTTTAATATCAGCCTGAATGCCAGCTCCTGCTGAACTATCACTTCCGGCTATAGACAAAATTTTATATACTTTACTATTTTTTATCGATTTCATTAATGAAATTTTTAATATTTTTAATTATTTTGTTAGTCATATTTTTGTCATAAGATTGAACCATTACTCTTAAAAGATTTTCTGTTCCTGATTTTCTTATTAAAATGCTTCCTTCTTTTTTAAGTAATTTTTCCCAACCTTTTATTTTTTTCTTAAAATGATTGTTGTTAATAATTTCCTCTGAATCACTATTTAATTTAAAGTTTACTAACTTTTGGTTTGTTCCTTTAAAACCTGCTAATAATTGAGATAGTTTTTTTCCTTCTATTTTTAAAATACTTAAAACTTGAAGTGCACTTAAAATTGCGTCTCCAGTGCAACTTAAATCAGAAAAAATAATATGTCCAGATTGTTCACCCCCTAAGTTACATTTTTTAATTCTCATTTTTTCTATGACATACCTATCTCCCACAGCACATTCATAAACATTTAGATTAATATCATTTAAAAATGCATGTAACCCTAAATTTGACATTTTTGTAGCAACAATTCCTTTGCCTTTCAGTTTTCCCTGACTTGATAAACTTGAGCTAACTATAGCTAGTATTTTATCACCGTCAATTAGATAGCCATTTTCATCACACATAATTAATCGATCCGCGTCACCATCAAAAGCTATTCCTAAATCAGCATTATTTTTTATCACTGTATTTTTTAAATTCTCTGGAAATAGTGCACCACAATTATGATTTATATTTTTTCCTGTAGGTTTAATATTTATAGGAATTAAGTCTACCCCATGATCAAGTAGAATTTCAGGGCCTATCTTATAAGCTGCACCATGTGCACAATCTAAAACAACTTTTAAACCCTTAAACGAAATATTTTTAGGAATTACTTTTTTAATGCTTTGTTTATAATCATAAAAGTCAGAATCATATTTTTTTAATTTTCCTATTGATCGCGGTTCGAAATTTGATGTATTTCTTCTTTCGATTAATTTCTCAATTTTTTTCTCTTCTTCATCCTTTAATTTATCACCTTTATTATTGAAAATTTTAATGCCATTATCGTGATATGGGTTATGTGAAGCAGAAATCATAATACCAAGATCGGCATCTTTTTTTTTTTGTCATAAAAGAGACTAATGGAGTTGGAACTTGTCCTAGTTGGACACAATCAATACCCATAGATAAGAAACCAGCAATTA
>NHJI01000016.1 GCA_002169685.1 Rickettsiales bacterium TMED211
TCTATCAATTAAAAAAGAAAAAATAAGTTTATTTAAAAGTTTTTTAAAAAGTAATAGCACAGTTTTAAAACTTCAGAATAAAAAATATTATGATCATGAAATTACTTTATCATTAGTAAATAAATCGCTTTTTAATTTAGTCAATAATATTTCCCCTTTTGGTTCGGGAAACCCAAAACCAAAGTTCCTTATAAAAAAATGCTTTGTAAAATTCCCGAAAATAGTTGGAAATAATCATCTTTCATTTTATTTGAGTGACATATATGGAAATTCTATAAAAGCGAAATCGTTCAAAGCATTTGAGAACCCAATTGGGAATATTGTGATGGAGTCTCGAGGAAAAATTTTAAATTTGATAGGTCAGATTACTATGAACTACTGGAATGGTGATGAAACTTTACAATTGCAAATTGAGGATGTATGTGAAGAGCTAGTCAACTAATCTCATTTGAGTATAATATATTTTACAATCCTTTCCATCCGTTTCTATTAAACATTCTAGGTATTCAGAAAGTCGTGCTTTTGAACAACCTGATGATTCATACAAATTAAGTCCAAAAAAACTTTTTTCAAACATTTTTTTATAGTTTCTTAGTTCTTTTTTTATAACTTCTTCAGAGAAACTAGAATTTTTTTTAATTTCAGACACAGCAAACTCATAGGGTAGTATAACTTCAACGCCCCTTTTATAACAAAGTTTGCTGGGTATTTCCTTAGAAATTATATCTTTAAATTGGAAAAAAATTAAAATGTATAAAAAAAAAATTTTTAGCATATGAAATAATTGTTTTATATAATAAAAAAAGCATATATATATATGCTTTGATATTTAAATCAAGTTTTTTTGTCCCCTTCGTCTAGAGGCCTAGGACACTGCCCTTTCACGGCGGCAACACGGGTTCGAATCCCGTAGGGGACGCCATAGATCTAGCTAGTGGGATTCAAGATCTTTTTTTACGTCTTCGTGGTCACCAACAACTATATGAGTTTTACTCTTGTTAACATACTTCTCAAATAAAGGAATAAAAAATAGTGGAACGATCCCACCAATAACTATACCAAAAACCATACTTCTTATGCTAGGGTCTATTAAACTAGCAATTAGATCTGCTATGACATGAGAAAATGAAGCACCAAATATTCCAGCGATATAACCTTTAGAGACAATTTTAAGAAACCTGTTAATGCTCATTCCAGTGTAGTATCCCAATAAAGTGATACTCACATGAATAAATCCAAAAATAAAGCCCCTTAAATTTGCATCTTGCGCAAAAAAATATTTTTCCAAAATATGTTCCATTTAGCAAATACACTTTTTGCATATAACTGGAATTTCAAGATGAAAGCTTTTAGAAAATGTCAACCCCAATTTTGAAGAAAATTCGTCAATATTTATACTCATTTTTTCATTACATGTTTCCAATATCTTTTTGTATTTTGCACATATATTAACAATATGGGTATGAGATTCTTTATGTTTTTTACATATTATATATTTATTTAAATAACGAATTTTATGGATTAGCCCTCTTTTAATCCAAAAATTAAAAACGCGATAAATTGATGATATATTAAGCTCAGTTATATTTTCCATGATTTTTTTTGTAATTCATATGCTGTAACAGATTTTTTGGAGTGCGCTATAGTTTCAAAATTATCAATCTATCAGGCGTTAGAAATTTTTTTGATTTCACACACTTAATTAGTGATACATTTTTGACATTCTTCATTTTTAAAATACTAACATTTTTATCAATAAATGACTAATCATTTAGTAATGCATTATCATTGTATTTTAAACAATTAATGTTTATATGATTTAAATGAAACATGAAGTTCTTGGAAATAATCTGAAACCGCCTTTTCCAAACCAATTTAAGCAAATACATTTTGGAATGGGTTGTTTTTGGGGAGTGGAAAAGCTTTTCTGGGAATTAAAAGGTATTTGGTCTACTGCTGTTGGGTATGGTGGAAGTGACTTTGAGAACCCAACATATGAATTAGTTTGTTCAGGTGAAACCGGACATGCAGAAATTGTGAAAGTAGTTTACGATCCAGAAGTAATTAAATTAAATGAGTTATTCAGTGTTTTTTGGGAGTCACATAACCCTACTCAAGGCATGAGGCAAGGAAATGATATTGGAAGCCAATATAGGTCAATGATTATTGTAAATAACACCTCTGAACTCAACTCAGCAGAAGGTAGTATGAAAAAAGTCCAAGAAATTTTATATAAAAATGGACTTAAAAAAATTACTACAGAAATTTGCATTTTCAAAAATTTTTTTTATGCAGAAGATTATCATCAACAGTATCTGTCAAAAAATCCTAATGGTTATTGCAATTTAAGTGGTTTGGGAATAAATTTAGAATCTATATAAACCAAGTTATTTTTTAGGGTACTAACCATTTTTTTTTAAAAACTATATTCCTGTTTTCTCTCGATATTTTTATACTTATTCTTCTATTGCCCTCTCTGCTTAAATATAAGCAATCTATATTATCTATTTTAAGTTTTATTAAACAAAAGTTTTTATACCCCAACTCAACTTCTTTATTGAGTTTTGCTGAGTAGTTTTTTTGATATTCTCCCGGTTTCAGAATACTATTATAATTAATTTTTGATAAAGTAGGTAATTTTTCCCATATACTTTTTTGATTTCTATAAATACTTGAGGTTCCATACATTCTTATTTGAATTTTTTTGTGATCATCATAAAATAAAATTGATACGTTTTTGTTTTTTTCTATTTCCTCTATTTTGCTTGAACGACTATCTGTATAAAAAGAGACATTCCAATCGTTTGAAAAGTCTCTCAATACTACTATTCTTATATTAGGTGTATTTTTTTTTACTGTTGATAATACAACATTTCTGAATGAGTTTTTTTTTTCATTAATACAGTTTATAATTTCCTCTTTTATTTTTTCTTCAATTTTATCTAATTTTTTACCAATCATTTTCATACCTTGAAAGCTCATAAAAAATAATTGATGCAGCACTCGATACATTAAGACTATCAACCGAACTATTTTTATTTACCATTGGAATTTTTATTAAATAATCACAGTTTTTTTTAACAAGATCTCTAATACCTTTTCCCTCTGAACCAAGAATCAAAACTTTTTTTGTATCTTTCCTGACGTTTGACAAACTTTCGTTACTATCTGAATCAAGCCCAACAACCCAATAACCCTCATTTTTTAAAATTTTAATTGTATTATTTAAATTCATAACCTTCAAGAGCCTAACATTTTCGTAAGCTCCTGAAGCTGATTTTATAAGAGTAGAGTTAATATCAAAAGAATTGTTTTCGTTATAAATTATTAAAGTTATTCCAAATAAAAAGGCGCTTCTTATTATTGCTCCTACATTTTGAGAATCAGTCAGTGAATCTAAGATTAAGATTGTTGAGTTATTTTTTTTTAATTCTTCATCAAAGTTTAATTCAACCATTTTTTTACATTCAACAAATATGCCTTGATGAAATTTATTTTGTAATTCATTATCAAGGTGCTTTCTATCAACAATCTTACTTTTTGAAATAATTTCTTTATCAATTTTTTTTTTAATTTTTTCAAATACTTCTTTCGTACATTTCCAGCCTGAGATATCTCTTTTTTTATTGTTTAAAGCAGATACTGAAGCATGAATCCCGTATATTATATCAGTTTTTTTCATTTTTTTTTTAAAAACATTTATATTAATTATTTTTTACTTTACAAATATNAGAATTGCAAAGTATACATTCTTTTCANGGAGGGATGGCCGAGTGGTTAAAGGCATCAGACTGTAAATCTGACCACGCAAGTGTACGTAGGTTCGAATCCTACTCCCTCCACCATTCNTTCTCTCAAATAAAAGATAAAATTTTATCTGGTGGCCTACATACTATGTATTTAGTTCCNTTAAAAAAAATAGGCCTCTGGATGCAATTTGGAAAGTTATGAAGTAAATCAATCAATTTTTTTGTATTGTTTAAATTAAATGAATTATCTTTATATTCTTTTTCATTTTTTCTTATAATCTGATCTATTGGATCNTCAAGATTATTAATAATTTCTAAAAGCTGATTTTTTGTTAGTTTTTTTTTTTGNTACTCTATCGTTTCATAGTCTATTTCCCTGGAATCTAGAATTTTTTTACATTCTCTCGACTTTGAGCATCTGTTATTATGAATTAATTTATACATGTTTCCATTCTTAAATTGATTTACAATTTATACTGTACATGTTACGAAGAAAATTACAAAGAAATAAGCGGGTGTAGCTTAGTGGTAAAGCTCCAGCCTTCCAAGCTGATTACGAGGGTTCGATTCCCTTCACCCGCTCCANNNTTNNNNTNGGGGTGTAGCTCAGTTGGTAGAGCGACGGTCTCCAAAACCGTAGGTCGTGAGTTCGAGTCTCTCCGCCCCTGCCAAGATTAAGATACTATTAAATTAATTGAAATATGCCTAGTTTATTTAGATTGTATCTAGCTAAAATAATAAAATTTATATTTTTTTATTAAATAAAATGTTTCTTAAATTAAATAAAGTATGAATATAATAACTAAATAAATATTGAGTTTTTTTTGTATTGTTATTAGTATTTAGCGGTATTTTAGATATAGTTTTTAATTAAGAAAATGAAAAATTTACAAAGAAATTTACCTTCAAATCGTTCATTTGGCATAACCTTTGGTCTTATAACCTTAGTTATTTCCTTCTGGAATTTCCTATTTAACGGTGGCAATATCAATGTTATAGGGATGATNTTTTCGTTTCTTTTTTTTTTTTTGCATTTGTATTTCCCAAGTTACTGCTTCCTCTTAATAAATTTTGGAGTAATTGTGGAGTTTTAATAAGTTTCGTTATGACACCAATTATCATGAGTATTATTTTCTTTTTTGTTTTTACGCCTATTGGCCTGATGTTAAGATTGTTTAATAAAAGACCCATAAATCTTAAAAAATCAAATGTTAAAAGTTATTGGGTATTAAGAACAAGTAAGGATTTGTNAAAGAACATGAAGTTCCAGTTTTAACTATCTTATTATTATTTTTNACTTTTTTAAAATTGATAGAAAGTAGTAAGTAAACTGGACTATTTATGATATTNAGTTATATTTATTTTTAGATTGTAACATCAGAACAGAGCATATGTTTTTTAAAGAGTTTCTACTTTTCGTTTTAAAAAGAAAAAAGTATTACTTGATACCTATATTGNTAATATTATTAACCTTGGGTGGTCTTNTTTTCTTTACACAGGGATCAGCTGTTGCACCTTTTATATATACAGTGTTTTGATAATAGTTGGTATATCAGCATTTTATCATGATAGTGCAGCAGCAATTATAAAAAATGGAGAGATTATTGCGGCAGCACAAGAAGAGAGATTTACGAGAAAAAAGCATGACGCAAGTTTTCCAAGTAATGCATTATCATTTTGTTTAAAACAAGCAGGCTTATCATCTCTTGATGAGGTAAGTTATATTACATNCTATGAAAAACCATTTCTTAAATTTGAGAGGCTAATAGAAACTTATCTCGCCTTTGCACCAAAAGGGTTAAAAAGCTTTTCTAAAGCTATGCCAATCTGGATAACAGAAAAACTTTTTCAAAAAAATTTACTTAAAAAAGAATTATTAAAATTTTGCAACAAATCTAATGTTAATGAAAAAATNCTTTTCACTGAGCATCATCAATCTCATGCAGCATCAGCCTTTTTTCCATCCCCGTTTNAAAAATCTTTAATTCTTACAATGGATGGGACCGGAGAATGGGCAACAACTTCTGTTGCAATAGGTGATAGTAATAAACTGATAATACAAAAAGAAATTCACTTTCCAAATTCTCTAGGTTTATTGTATTCATCCTTTACTTATTTTACTGGTTTTAAGGTAAATTCTGGTGAATATAAAGTTATGGGCTTAGCTCCTTATGGTGAGCCTAAATATACCAATATTATTTTCGATAATTTGATAGATCTGAAGGCTGATGGAACATTTAAATTAAATATGGACTATTTTGATTATTGTACNGATTTAAAAATGACTAATAATAAATTTGCTAAACTTTTTGATTCTCATCCTAGAAAACCAGAAACTCCGATTACGCAAAAAGAAATGGATTTAGCAGCTTCTATTCAAAAAGTAACTGAGGAGGTAATTTTAAAAATGTGCAGGTCACTTGCAAAAGAAACAAGACAAAANAACCTTTGCCTTGCGGGAGGTGTTGCTCTTAACTGTGTTGCTAATGGTAAAATAGTAGAAGAAAACATTTTTAAGAATATATGGATTCAACCTGCAGCAGGTGATGCTGGAGGNGCCTTAGGAGCTGCACTTGCAACTTGGTANCAGTATCTTGGTAATAAAAGGAGAGTAGTAAAATCAAAAGATTCTATGAAAGGTGGATATCTTGGCCCATGCTATACCCGAGAAACTACAAAAAACTATTTAGAAAAAATAGGTTCTGTTTTTCAGATTTATGACAGTGATACTCTTATAGAGNACACTGTAAAAGCACTAGAAAATGGGAAAATTGTAGGCTGGTTTAATGGGAGAATGGAATTTGGCCCCAGGGCCCTTGGTGCAAGATCAATCATTGCCGATGCACGTTCACCTGAAATGCAAAAAAAATTGAATTTAAAAATTAAATTTCGTGAGAGTTTTCGTCCATTTGCNCCCTCNGTTTTAGAAGAATATGCAAATGAATGGTTTGAATTAAAATCAANTAGCCCCTACATGCTGCTCGTTCATAATGTGATAAAAAAAAGATGTAAAAAAATGTCGAAATATAATCAACAGTTATTTGGAATTAGGAAGCTCAATATAGCTAGATCAGATATACCTGCAGTTACACATGTTGATTATTCAGCTCGTATTCAAACTGTAAGTGCTAAAACAAANCCTAAGTACCATAAGTTAATAAAACNTTTTTATGAAAAAACAGGATGTCCTGTCTTAGCTAATACTTCATTTAATATAAGAGGAGAGCCTATAGTATGTTCACCTCAAGATGCTTTCAGATGTTTCATGGGTACAGATTTAGATATTTTAGTAATTGATAATTTTTTTCTTAAAAAAGATAACCAACCTGCTTCTTTGAAGGAAGATTATAAAAAAGAGTTCTCTTTGGATTAGATGATTTTTTGATGCGCTAATGAAGATAATAAAAAAATATATAAACCTATTGAAAAAATCAAAGTTTCTGATANTTATATTCAATATTCTGGAACACTATAAATATGTTNNATCTAAAAAACTTCTANAAAGAAGTAAAACAAGAGACNTTGAAAGTTACATGGCCTACAAAGCCTGAGACAATAACAACAACTATAATGGTTTTTATATTTGTGTTTGTTTCTTCGATCTTTTTTCTTTTAGTGGATAAAATTATTTCTTTTATTGTAAAATATTTGCTATTTTTATAGGAATATCAAAATGTCAAAATGGTACATTCTGCAAGTTTATTCTGGTCAAGAACAAAAAGTTAAAGTTCAGATNGAGGGNCAAACCTTAAAAAAAGGATTAAGACAAAACATTGAGGAAATACTTATTCCATCTGAAGAAGTAATTGAAATGAAGAAAGGTAAGAAAGTAAATTCAGAAAGAAGATTTTTTCCTGGATATATTCTCATTAAAATGATAATGAATGATGACTTGTGGCATACTATAAGAAATATTCCTAAAGTAAGTGGGTTTATTGGTGGTAAAAAGGGTGAACCATCACCTGTTTCTCAAAGTGAAATTGATTCTATTATGGTACAAGTTAAAGAAGGTTTAGACAGACCAAAACCTTCGGTCAGTTTTGAGGTTGGAGAGCAAATTAGGGTTTCAGATGGACCATTTACATCTTTTAATGGAATGGTTGAAGAAGTTGATGAGGAAAAAGCAAGGTTAAAAGTATCTGTTTCAATTTTTGGAAGATCCACTCCAGTTGATTTGGAATATTCACAAGTTGAAAAGGTTTAAATAAGGTATAGTGTAAATGGCAAAGAAAATAGATGGTTATATAAAGCTACAGATTCCAGCAGGACAAGCAAATCCTTCCCCACCAGTTGGTCCCGCACTGGGCCAAAAAGGTGTGAACATCATGGAATTTTGTAAAGCATTCAATGCATCGACCCAAAAATCAGAGCCTGGAATGCCTATTCCAGTTGTAATTACTGTTTATGTTGATAAAAGCTTTAGCTTTGAGACAAAGTCACCTCCAACGTCATTTTTTATTAAGAAGGCAACTAAATTAAAAAAAGCTTCACAGACTCCAGGTAAAGGTGTTATTGCATCTATATCTAAGGAAGAAGTTAAAAATATTGCACAACAAAAAATTCAAGATTTAAATACTGAAGACCTAGATGCAGCTCAGAAAATGGTGGCTGGTACTGCTAGGTCAATGGGTATAAATGTGGTAGATTAATTATGAAGATAAGTAAAAAACAAAAAAACATTAATAAAGAAGTCGATAAAAATAAGATTTATAGTGTTAGTGAGGCTGTTGAGATTTCTAAAAGGCTCTCTTCAAAAAAATTTGATGAGTCCATTGATGTTTCCGTAGTGCTTGGAATCGACGCTAAAAAAACAGATCAGTTAGTTAGGGGGGTTTTGTCTCTACCAAAAGGTATCTCCAAAGAAATCAGGGTTGCTGTATTTGCATCCGGAGACGATTTAGAAATTGCAAAGAAATCAGGTGCTGATGTTTATGGAGATGATGATTTAGTTGAGAAAGTTAAAAGTGGAACTATAGATTTCGATAAATGTGTGTCTACACCAGAAATGATGGCTAAAGTAGGTAGTTTAGGGCAAGTTCTTGGCCCAAAAGGTTTGATGCCTAATCCAAAGTTAGGAACTGTAACGAAAAATATAGATGATATTATTAAAAAAATAAAAACCGGACAAACAGAATTCAAAACAGAAAAATCAGGTATCGTTCATGCTACTATAGGAAAGTCAAGCTTTAGCGATAATGAAATAGTGAAAAATGTGAAGTTTTTTTATCAAGAATTAAATAAAACTAAACCTTCAACTTCTAAAGGTGTGTTCATTAAAAGGATTTTTATTAATTCTACAATGGGTCCAGGCTTGCAAGTTGATCTAACAAGTGTTATTTAATGTTTAAAATTTTTTAAATTTTAAAACTGTCCATGACTATAGGTGGCTTTGCCATAAATAACCTAAAGTAGACAGAGTTAATCATTGATTTGCTCGGACAGCAATTTTTTAGAATCAAGTTGTCTTGATTACGGAGTGTTAAAAAGTGAATAGAACTGAAAAGCATGAATTTGTAAATAACTTTAGTGCTGTGCTAAGTAAAGCTAATTTTGTAATTGTTACCCATTATAAAGGACTTTCTGTTCAAGAAATTTCTTCTTTGAGAAAAAAAATTAAGCAAGAGAACGCTTTTTTTAAAGTTACAAAAAATAGTTTAGCTAAGAGGGCTATTAAAGATACTGATTATAAAAGTTTGGATCCTTTTTTTGTTGGTCCAACTGCAATAGCTTATTCAGATGACCCAGTTTCCGCTGCTAAAGTCATAGTTAATTTTTCTAAAGATAACGAAAAATTAACTATTATAGCAGGAGCTATGGGTGATAAAGAATTGAGTATAGAAGAAATCAAGAAATTAGCTTCTCTTCCAACAATGGATGTGATTAGAGTAAAAATCTTGGGCCTTGTTACTTCTTCTATGTCAAATATTCTATCTGTTGTTAATGAACCATCAACTAAGATTTTAAGATTAATAAATTCTAAACCTGAAAAATAATCTAAACTTATAAGGAGTAAATAAATGGCTAATTTAGAAAAAATTATTGAAGACCTATCGAATTTAACCGTATTGGAAGCTTCAGAATTAACAAAACTTTTAGAAGATAAATGGGGTGTTTCTGCTGCTGCTCCAGTCGCAGTTGCAGCGCCAGCTGCAGGTGGGGCTCAAGAAGCTGCTGAAGAAAAAACTGAGTTCACGGTTGTACTTGCTTCAGCAGGCGAGAAGAAAATTAATGTAATTAAGGAAGTAAGAACAATAACTGGTTTGGGCCTTAAAGAGGCTAAGGACTTAGTTGAAGGGGCTCCTCAGAACGTTAAAGAAGCGGTAAGTAAAGAGGATTCAGAAAAATTCAAAAAACAATTAGAAGAAGCCGGAGCAACTGTCGAATTAAAGTAATATTAATCTTTATATTGAAAAATTAAATGAAACGTTCTTTTACACTTAAGCACAACGTAAGGAAGAGTTTTGGAAAAATTCCAGAATTATTGGAAATGCCAAATCTTCTTGAAATACAAAGAAACTCATATGAACTATTTTTACAAAAAAATCTAGAGCCGAAAGATAGAGAAGATATTGGCCTGCAGGCTGTATTTAACAAAGTTTTTCCAATAAAAGATTTTTCAGGCAAAGCTGAGTTACAGTTTGTAAAATATGAGTTAGAAGAGCCAAAGTACGATGTAGAAGAATGTA
>NHJI01000017.1 GCA_002169685.1 Rickettsiales bacterium TMED211
AAGGAGCTTTAACAGACTTATCTATAGTCTCATCTGTGAGACTTTTATCTTCTTGAACTGATTTTGATGAATTTTCATAAGAAAAACTTGCTACTTTGTTGACTCCTTCATATTTTCTTAATTTATAGTCATTTTTTCCATCTGAATAAGACAATTCTGCTAAGTTTAATTCATCCATTAAACTAGATATTTCCTTGATAATTACTTTGTCTGACTTTTTCATATTAATTACCTATCTTTAAAGCTAAAGCTTGAATAGCTATTTTATAAACATCTGTTCCGAACCCCGATACTATGCCAGTTGCAACTGAACTAATATATGATATTTGTCTAAAAGGTTCTCTTTTAAAAGGGTTTGAAATATGTACTTCAACTATAGGAATATTTAATATTTTTAAACTATCATGAATAGCAACAGAAGTATGCGTAAACGCGCCAGCATTTAAAATTAAGCCTGAATATTTTGATGACTGTTGTATTGATTCTATTATTTCAGATTCAGAGTTACTCTGAAAAAAGTCAAGAGAAATATCTAAAGAATTCGATAGCTCAATACATTCCTTCTGAATTTCTTTTAAATTTTTTTTACCATAAACTTGAACTTCTCTTTCTCCAAGTTTATTAAGATTTGGTCCATTTATTATTTGAATTTTATTCATTTATCTTCTTTATCTTTTTGTCTAATTAAATATTGAAGGTCATTAATTTTTGAAATATATTTTTTATTGGGAGCATCCTTTTTTTTTGCCTTTTGTAATTGTAATTTAGCATTTTTTATATCATTTAGCAGTAAAAACTTTTCCGTAAGTGCTAAAGATGAGAGGACGTATTTTCCCATTTTCCCATAATATAAACCTAAATAATGCCATGCTTCAATAGGAAAGTCTTCATCATCAATATACTTTTTTAAAAAACTAATACCTTCATTATAGAGTTTAATATCTTTTTGAGAGTATATTGCTTTTGATATGGCTAAATAAAAATGCTTTTCATCATTTTTATATTTAATAGCTTCTTTATAACTATTAATTGCTAAAAGAGATCTTCCGTTTTCATATAATATTTGTCCCTTTAATTCATAAAAATAAGGGTTTTCTTTTTTTTGGTTTATACATTTATCTATAAATATTAGGGCTTTATCAATATCACCATTTAAATAGTAGTGAATTGATTTAGCATACCAACTTTCAAGAGAGTTTTTATCTACTGGATAATAAATATTAAACCTTTCTTTTTTTGTTGTGTAACCGATTAGTTTTGCTTTTATTAGTTTAAGCCTTTCATTTAGAAGATAGTTTGATTCAATATTTTCTTTATAATCAATGTGGTCTTCTATAACTCTTTTCCTCTCTATTGATAAAGGGATGAGTNNGATTNTACGGGTTTATTTTNGAAAACCTCTCCTTTCTTTCNAGTATTTCAAAAAGTTCATATAGACCNTTTACAGAATAGTTGCTTTTTTTTAAAAGTTTAATTGCAGTTTGATCAGCATAAGACTCTTGGTTTCGAGAAAAGCTTAAAATTTGCTGTTTTCTTATATGTTCTCCTCCCATTAAAATAGCACTNCCTGCTGAGGGAGAACCTGCCGCAATAGCCCCAACAGCAAGTATTGATGAAATCATAGTTGTAAACATTGAGTCTTCATAAGCATTATACCTTTTACTTAAGTGTCCACCAGTAATATGTCCAATTTCATGAGCAATNACTCCTGCTATTTGATCAACAGAATTAGTTTTAATNAATAACTCAGTTGTAATAAATATTTTTGGTCCACTTNTTACAAATGCATTTATATAATTTTGNTTATCTAAATAAAAATTAATTTTAGNACCCTTGATTNTTGATGACTCAANAATTGGAAAAGATAAATCATGAAAAAAATTTTCTATTTCTGCATCTCTAACTATATTTAAATTTTGNGAATGNAGNGAATTAGANTAAAAAATTAATAAAAATATGATAACTTTCAGATAGTATAACATTATATAATTACATAATTTAAAAAACTTTATTATATGANCATAAAAAAAAAATATCTTCCATCAAAAAGATCATTTGTAGATAGTTTCCTTGTGATGGATGTTCTTTCTGAATCAAAGAAAATTGAAAGTCTTGGAAATAAAGTATTTCACCTAGAATTAGGCGAACCATTAAATAGAAAAAATGAACTAATAAATAAAGAAATACAAAGACTAGTGGATCTTAATTTACCCGGTTATTCACCATCAAATGGAATACCAGAGTTAAGGGATAGAATTTCTGAGTTTTATAGTAATAAAAGTATTAATATTAACCCTGAACAGGTTTTTGTTACAAGTGGCTCATCAGGTGCATTTGTTCTTGTGTTTCTGGCATGTTTTGACCCTGGGGATGATGTTGCAATTTTCAGTCCCTCATATCCAGCATATAGAAATATATTAAAATCATTAAATTTGAACGTTGTAGAAATTTATTCATCAATGAAAGAAAAATTCATGATTGATTTAAAAAAAATTACAAAATATAAAAAAATTAAAGGACTGATTATCTCAAGTCCTAATAACCCAAACGGACAAATATTTACTTTTGAAGAGTTAAAATTTATTTATGAATTTTGTAAAAAAAATTCTATAATATTGATTTCAGATGAGATTTACCATGGTATTGAGTATGAAAAGAAAACATATTCACTAAACTTATTTGGTGATGATGTGATAGTAATTAATAGTTTTTCAAAATATTTTTGCATGCCTGGATGGAGACTTGGCTGGGTAACTATTCCTACTTCTTTAAAGGATAATTTCCTTAAACTTTCACAAAATTTATTTATTTCGTCAAATAATATTGCACAATATGCAGCTATTAAATCATTTGAAAATGTGAATTACTTTAACAAAAATGTTGAAATTTATTTAAAAAATAGAAATTTAATATATGANAGTNTTCNAAANACTNCATGGAATAANATAANTAANCCAATGGGTGGTTTTTATTTTTATTTAGATGTTTCAAAATTTACCAATGAATCACAGAACTTAGTTAAAAAAATTCTAAAAGAAACAGGAGTTGCACTTACATCTGGATTAGATTTTGATCCAAAAAATGGCCATAAAACTATAAGGTTATCATTTTCAAGTAATCACTCAATTATTAAAGAAGCAACTAAAAGGCTAGTAAAGTGGATAAAAAAAAGTTATTGACTCCACCAACCTTCACGTTTTGATTCGTTTGTAACTTCATGCTTTTTCTTGCCTTCAATTATTTTTTTAGTTGTTTTTTTATCTTTAGAATTTTTTTTATTAACTTTAATTAACTTGTCAGTCCTATCTCTTTTTTTTGTTTCACTTTTATTGAAAGTAACTGCTTTTTCTCTGAAGCTTGACCTAATTTTTTTAACTTGTTTATTTTTTGGTTTGATAATTTCTTTATTGCTTCCTGAATTAACTTTTTGGTGAACTTTCTTAGTATTAGGTTCAGCGGTATTAGTTATTTCTGATTTATATTTAGTATCTTTATTATCAGTTTTTATTTTTTCAGTTCTTTCTAAAAGCTTTGTACCTTTATTATTAACAATTTTTTTATTAACCATCACATTATTTTCAATATGATTAAGAGCATTTGTTAGCTTGGTTTCACTATCACAATTTCTATAGACTATTTCTCCTTCATGAAAAATCATTGAATCAGAAATAGAAAAATCATAAAAATCTCTTATTTGAATATCTATTTTACACCTCTTTAGTAAATCAGAAAAATGATCTTTTTTTTCATGGTTAATTAGATCTGCAACCGTTTTGTTTACTAAAATTATTAGAGACTTATATTTTTGATTAATTATAATTTCTTCACAGACTCTTAGAGTTTGCATAGCAGTAAAATCAACCGACGTGACTAATCCAATTCCATTACATATATTGCACTTATGAGAAGTGGCTGAGTTGATAACTTGTTTTAGCCTCTGTCTTGAGAGTTCCATCAAGCCGAAATTACTAATCCTTCCACATTGAATTTTTGCCCTATCATTTTTAATGCTTTCTTTCATTCTTTTTTCTACTTTGAAATTATTTGATTTTTCTAACATATCTATAAAGTCAATTACTATCAAACCAGCTAAATCTCTTAATCTTATCTGAATTGCAATTTCTTCTGCTGCTTCTAAATTAGTTCTAAGTGCAGTATCTTCGATATTCCTTTGTTTAGTATATTTTCCTGAATTTATATCAATTGCAACTAGTGCTTCAGTCTGGTTGATCACAAGATAACCTCCTGACTTTAGCTTAACAACTGGTTTATGAATCTGATTAATTTGAGTTTCAATTTTTTCTGAAGAAAATAAAGAACTTTTTGTACTGTCATCTTCAAGAGTGATAAATTTAGTAAAACCAGGCATAAAAAATTTCATTATATCTTTTGCAGTTTTAAAAGACCTTTTGTTGTTTACAATTACCTTATTTAAATCTGATGAAAAGTAATCTCTGATAGATCTTTTCAGTAGATTCCCTTCTTCATGTATGAGGCTTGGAGCAGTTGATTTAATAGTTTTTGAAGTAATCTGACTCCAAAGCTTAAGAAGAGCTTTATAATCTCTTGATATATCAGTTTTTTTCATACTTTGCCCAGCAGTTCGTATAATTACTCCCATTCCAGACTTAATATTTAGTGATGACAAAATATCCTTTAATTTTTTCCTCAAGTTTACATCAAATATTTTTCTAGAAACTCCTCCGCCTTTATTTGTGTTTGGCATCAAAACACAATATCTTCCTGCTAACGAAAGTCTTGTAGTCACTGCCGCTCCTTTATTACCTCGTTCTTCTCTTACGGCTTGAATTAGAATTACTTGATTCCTCTTAATAACCTCTTGGATACTGTATTTTTTATGTATTGATGGACGTTTATTATTTTGATTTCTTGGCCTTCTTGGTTTTAGTTTTTTATAACTTTCTTTTTTTATTACATCTTCATCTTCAATCGGTGCGTAATTAAAAAAATCAAAAACTTTGTCTAAAAAGCTTCTTTTATTTGGAAGTGATTTACCTTCTGACTCAGATAAATCGGTTATATTTGAATCATTTTCATTAAAATCTTCATCATTTTCGTCAATGGTATAGTTTGAGGAACTTATATTTTCTTCAGCTAAAATTTTTTCTTTATCAGAAGTAGGTATCTTAAAATAATCTGGATGAATTTCATTATAAGCTAAAAATCCATGTCTTTGTGCTCCATAATCAACGAATGCAGCTTGCAACGATGGTTCCACTCTTATTATTTTAGCAAGGTATATATTTCCTTTGATTGGTTTAAATTTTATTACTTCAGATTCGTACTCAATCAATTTTTCGTCATGAATAATAGCCATTCGTGTTTCTTCGTGTTGGCTAGCGTCAATCAACATTTTTTTAACCATTATACTATCTTCTTTCTTNANTTATTTAAAAAAANCNTTANNAAATTCTTTTCATATTAAAACTATNTTATTANAAGTTTAAACTAAAAGCTTGAAAAAATATCAAACATATTGTTTTTTTTTANTTATATATACTATATATAGTAGTATAAAATTTTTTATTTTTATTTAATTTGNNTTTNTTTAAAAANTTATTTTTATTCACTCTCATATTTAACTGTTATAGTAATCTTTTTGCTATTGAAATTCTTAATTATAGATTTGGAATAGAAAAAAATATTCATAGAGTTGTTATTGATATTTCTAAAGATATCACTTTTAATTATATTTCTAAAGAAAAAAAGCTAACAATCACCCTAGATAAGCAAATATCTAAAGCACACCCTTTTAAAGAAAATAAAAATTTATTTGTAAAAAGAATACTAATTAGACCAGAACAAAAACAGATCGAAATAAATTTTCGTAGTGACTTTAAGATCAAGGATATCTTTTTAATTAAAGGTAATAAATCAAAAAAGACTAGAATAGTTGTGGATGTAGAAAAACTAAAAGTTGTTACTAAAAAAAAAATTATAGTAATCGATGCCGGTCATGGAGGGAAAGATTCTGGTGCGATTGGAATTAATAAAATACTCGAAAAAAATGTTACGCTAACTGTAGCTAAAAAATTAAAAAAAAAACTAGAAGAACAAAACTTTAAAGTTATTTTAACTAGAAATAGTGACCTTTATCTTAAACTAAGAAAAAGAGTTATAGTGGCAAGAAACAATAAATCAGATTTATTTATTTCTCTTCATGCAGATTATCATAAAAATAAAAATGTAAATGGAGTTTCAGTTTACACCTTATCTGAGAAAGCTTCTGACAAAGAAGCAGAGGCACTAGCTAGAAGAGAAAATAAAGAAGATCTAATTGATGGCTTAGATCTATCTGTTGAGTCTAAAGAGGTCACAAATATCTTAATAGATTTAGCACAAAGAGAAACAATGAATCAATCAAGTTATTTTGTTAACTTTCTCTTGGATGAATTAAAGAACAAAACTAAATTATTACAAAGAACTCATAGGTTTGCTGGTTTTGCAGTTCTTAAAGCACCAGATATTCCATCCGTATTGATTGAAATGGGTTATCTATCTAATAGAAATGATGCAAAACTTTTAACAAATAGTAAATATCATGATAAATTGGTAAATGGAATTACTAAGGCTATAAAAAGGTACTTTTCCTGGAAAGAAAGAAATTGAGATCCTGATGAAATTTTTTTTAAATATTTTTAATATCACAGTTATTTTTCTGATATCACTTTTTTTAATAATTACTTCAATTTTATGGTATTTCGGAAAAGATTTACCAGATTTTGAACAACTAAGTGACTACGAACCTCCAGTAGTATCAAGAATTTTTGCTTCAGATGGAAATTTTTTAGAGGAATATTCTAGAGAAAATAGAATTTTTTCTTCTTTTGAACATTTCCCAAAAAATTTAGTTCATTGTTTCCTTGTAGCAGAAGATACAAATTTTTATTCTCATATTGGTTTTGACTTAAAGAGTATTGTAAGAGCATTTGCAAAGAATATTAGTAATATATTTAATAGCAAGCGTCCAGAAGGCGCATCGACTATAACACAACAAGTAGCGAAGAATTTCTTGCTTTCAGGAGAAATTTCTTATTCAAGAAAAATTAAGGAAATTATATTATCATTGAGGATTGAGAATATCTTATCAAAAAACCAAATTCTAGAGCTTTACTTAAATGAAATTTATTTAGGAAATAGATCTTTTGGAGTTTCAGCTGCGTCTATGAATTACTTCAATAAATCATTGCATGAGTTAAGTATAGAAGAAATGGCATTACTTGCTGCTCTACCTAAAGCACCCAGTACTTATAACCCTTTCGCGAACCCTAATAAAGCATTAAAAAGAAGGAATTGGGTTTTGTTTAGATTATTCTCTGAGGGATTTATAGATATTGAACAATATGAAAATGCAATTAATTCAGGATTGAATTTAAAAAAGAAAAAAAAAATCTTTTCTAAAAAAGCCTCTTTTTTCAAAGAAGAAATAAGAAGAGAAATAATTGAAAAGTACGATGAAAAAAAACTTTATGATCAAGGTTTATCTATTGTTTCTTCGTTGGACACGAAATTACAAATTATAGCTGAAAAATCATTTCAAGATGGGATTAGAAAATTTGATAAAAGAAAAGGATGGAGAGGAGCATTTAAAAGTATAGAAAATATAAACGAATGGAATTCGGAATTAATAAAAATTAAAAAACCTCATGGTATATATAATTCAAAGTTAGCAGTGATAATTAATATTGGTGAGAAACAAATTGAAATCGGTTTTAAGAATAAAAAAACTATGCTTCTTAAAATAGAAAATCTTAAGATAATATATAATATTAAAAATAAAGATTTAAATAAAACCTTTAATGTTGGTGATGTGTTAATTGTTGAGAAAGAGTTAGTTGATGGGAAAGAAAAATATAATCTAACTCAAATTCCAAATGTTAATGGTGGTTTAGTTGTAATAGAGAATCACTCAGGAAGAGTTCTGGCTATGGTGGGTGGATATGATTCTGGATCATCGTTTAATAGAGTGACTCAGGCAAAAAGACAACCTGGATCAGCATTTAAGCCTTTTGTATATATTTCTGCTCTTGAAAATAAATTTACACCAGTAAGTAAAATACTAGATGCTCCTGTAGTAATTGAAAACCCTACGAACCTAAAAAAGTGGAGACCAACTAATTACGGAAAAAAATTTTTTGGACCTAGTACTTTGAGACTTGGAATTGAAAAATCAAGAAATCTAATGACCGTGAGACTGGCTAAACTTGTTGGTTTAGAAAAAATTGGAGAATTATCTAAAAACCTTGATATTTATGAAAAATTCCCATCATTTCTATCATCACCATTGGGTTCAGTTGAAACTTCTTTACTTAAGATCTCATCTGCTTATGCAAGCATTGCAAATGGTGGATTTAAAGTTGAACCTTCATTTATTGATAAAATCCAAGATAGACACGGTAAAATTTTATATAAAAAAGATAATAGGATTTGTTCCAACTGTGAACTAGATTTTGAAAATTTTTCAAATCAAAGTTTGAAAAACCTAGAAGTTTTTCCAGAAATAATAGAAAATAGAAAAAGGATAATTTCTGAAGAATCTTCGTATCAAATGACATCTTTCCTCATGGGAGTAATTGAAAGAGGGACAGCAAAAAATATAAAATACCTTGATTTTGAAGTTGCAGGCAAAACAGGTACTACAAACAATAATCAGGATGCTTGGTTTATCGGTTATAATTCAGAAATAACTGTTGGTGTTTACGTTGGTTTTGATAAGCCTAAAACACTGGGAAAAAGTGAGACAGGATCAAGAGTTGCAGCGCCAATATTTGGGGATTTTATGAAAACTGTTTATAATAATAAAAAACCTTACCCTTTTTTAAGACCTGAAGGTGTAAAGTTTATTAATGTTGATAGTAAATCAGGAGAACCATCAAATGAAAACTATATACAAGAAGTTTTTAAAAAAAGTTTTAATTTTGATCAAAAATCAAATATAAATCTACCAAGCGAGAATGATCATAATACAAGAGGGTTTTATTAAAAATGAAATATGAATTACAAGAAATCTCAGAAAAGATAAAGGTTTTATTTGAAAATCTGAGGGGGTATGTTTGAAAACCAAAAATTACATAAAAAGTTATCTGAAATTCAAATAAAACTTACTGAGCAAGAAAACTGGAATGATCATTTAATTTTTAATGAACTTTTAAAATCAAAAAATAGACTGAAAGAATTTTTAGATTCTATTGCTAAGTTTTGGGTCAATTATAATGATATTATTGACATAATAAACCTTGCAGAAAATGAATCAGATGAAAATGTCCTAAATGATTCAGAAAATGAATTAATAGAACTACATGACAAAGTTAATATTCTCTACATAGAAACTTTAATGTCTGGTAAAGCGGATTTAAAAAACTCTTTTATTGAAATTCATGCCGGAGCAGGTGGAACTGAATCACAGGATTGGGCTGAAATGATTTTAAGAATGTACTCAAGGTGGGGAGAATCAAAAAAATTTAAAATCGAATTAATTGATCAAACAGAAGGAGAAGAAGTTGGTTATAAGTCTGTTACAATTAAAATTATCGGAGAAAGATCTTATGGTTGGTTAAAAAAGGAAACTGGGGTGCATCGATTAGTAAGAATATCTCCATTTGATTCTCAATCCAGAAGACACACTAGTTTTGCGTCTGTTTCTTGTTATCCAGAAGTTGATAGTTCTATTAAAATTAATATATTAGAAAAAGATTTAAGAATTGACACATATAGAGCATCAGGGGCGGGGGGGCAGCATGTCAATAAAACTGATAGTGCAGTCAGAATAACACATATTCCGACAAAAATAAGTGTGCAATGTCAGAGTAATCGCTCCCAACATAGAAACAAGGCAATTGCCCTTGAAATGTTAAAGTCTAAACTTTTTGAGGTTGAGTTATTGAAAGAAGAGGAAGAAAATAAAAAAAATAGAGGTGAAAAAACTGAAATTGGCTGGGGTCATCAAATTAGATCATACGTAATGCAACCATATCAAATGGTAAAAGATCATAGAACTAAGTTTGAAGATTCAAATGTTAATTCTGTTTTGGATGGGAAAATAGATAATTTTCTTAAAGCACAGCTTTTAGAATCTATGTAATCTTTTTTATATAGTTGAAAACCTCCTCAACATGACCAGATACTTTGACCTTTCTCCAAACTTTATTAACAATTAAGTTTTCATCAACAAAAAAAGTGGACCTTTCGATTCCCATGTATTTTTTTCCATACATAGATTTTTCCACCCAAACACCAAAAGCATTACAGTTTGAGCCATCATCAGTAATTAAATTAAATTTTAAGTCATATTTTTTTTTAAATTTAGAATGTTTATCTGAACTATCTTTTGATATTCCATAGATCTCAACACCAATTTCCTTAAATTTTTCATAGTATTCGTTAAACCCAATAGCTTCTTTAGTGCACCCTGGTGTGTCATCCTTTGGATAAAAATATATTATAGTTTTCTTACCTTCTAATTCATTTAAGTTTAAAATTGAATTATCATCAATTTTTAAAACTATATTTTTTAATTTAGTTTTTTCTTTTATCATTTTTCTAATGTTTGTTTCTAATTATATTATGTATAATATACTTAATTATTAAAATCTCAAAATATCTAATTGAATGAATTTCAAACTATTAAAAATATTTCCTAAATTAATTTCAGGTCTTTTCCTATTCTTTATCACTACATTATTACTTGTTTTTATTTTAATAAGTTTTAAGCCAATAAAAATCAATTTTTTNGATACTAACATGCAAACNGAAGTTTTTGAAAATTTAGGTATAAAAAAAGTTGGNGATATTTACTTTAGTTTTAATAAATTTTCGAAAAATTTTGAGCTTCATTTTGAAAATATTCAAACAGACAATTCATTCATACCAGATTTGCTTTTAGGTATAGACCTCATAAATATATTTATTTTAGACTTCAAGCCTTCAATAATAAAGATCTATGATGCTGATATNCGGATTGATATACCAAGGATAGACGAAAAATTTGAATTAAATAAAATAACCAAAAAAATTATTCAAAATCTTTCAAATAATAAAAATAATACAATTATCAACGATAATTACTTTGATATAGTAGAAGTAAATAATTCAAAAATAGAATTAACATCACATATTTTTTCGCAAAAGAAAATTAGTTTTTTCCCTGTTGATCTCAAAATTAATAGAAAAAATGGTAATATTTCTATTTTAACTATTATTAAAAAATTAAACNAAAAAAGTTCTGCTTCGATAAAATTAGTTGAATCAGAAAAAAAAATAAACATTGAAAGTAATTTTGATGAATTCGAAATTGAGTTGCCATCTCATTATTCTTCGGAGCTTTATTTCAATAAAAATGTTTTTAAATTTANTGGAGAAAAAAAAATAAGTCTTGATAAAAATTATAACATTATAGAGCTCTCTTCAAACCTAAATTTTAGTGCTACTTTAAATAACAAAGAAATGAACGACTCTTTTTTAATTGATAGTGGNAGTATAACTGTTAATAAAGACGAAAAGGACCATTTAACATACTTTTCTTCTGATTTTAAAAATAATGAAGCCACTTATTCAATTGATTATTCTATTGATTTAAAAAATAAGAAAAATGAACAATTATCAATTCTTATTGATAAAACTTCATTTGAAAATATCAAGAAGTTTTGGCCTCTTAATTATAAAAAATCTGCATTAAATTGGGTAAATAACAATGCACAAGGAAAAATTTCTAATTTAGAAATGCAATTATCATTTCGTGACGAAATCATGAATATGAAATTTAACTTTACAAATGGTAGAATAAAATATTCAGATGATATGCCAAGAGTTTTTGACCTTTCTGGGAGTGCAATATTTACAAATGATAATCTTTTTTTTGAATTTAATAAAGGTNATTCTAATNAATTAAAAATANAAAAAGGAAACTTTAAGATTTTTGATNTNGATGAACCAGTTGAAAAGGCNTTATTAAANCTTGAAATAAAAAGTNACACTGAANATATAGTNAATTACCTTAAACTTGCTCCTGTNAATTTTGATAAATTCATGAGANTAAANAAAATTTCTGGAAAGCCTAAGTTTAATTTAGAATTGAGTTTCCCTTTGCTTCTTGATTTAAAAATTGAAGATATAGAATACAAAGCCAAACTAATATTTAGTGAATCTAATATAAAAAGTTTCTTTAAAGGCTATGACCTAGAGTCTTTATTCCTTAACGTTGATGTTGACTCAAAAGAAGTAAACTATNATGGAAATGCATTTTTTGAAAGTATGCCTTTATCTTTTCGAGGTAAAGAATCTCTTATGAAAAACTCTATTGAAAGTATTTTTGTGGATTTAGAAATGAAACCTATTTTCTTTAATAATTTTTTTGATAATTTTATTACAAATGAACAAGGAATAATCCCGATTTCAATAAATATTGAAAATAATAACTATAAAAATCAAATCAATATTTCAGGTCAAGGAAAATTAGATGAGTTTTATGGAGATTTTGATATNTTAGGTATTTCCCATAATTATAATGAAGGTGAGTTTGATTTTAAGATAAATTTTATCGANGGTATTTCCAATACATACCAATTTATTCTTAANACTGAATCAGTCGATCTTGAATTTGATTATTATGATAAAAGTAAAATTAAAGAATTAGTCATNAAAAAAGTGAAGTCTCCATCTCAAGACTTCAGTGGCTCAATTATTTCAGAAGATAATCTGAGTCAAATAAATATTAAAGGTGATAAATTAAATCTTTATTATTTACTTAAGAGTAATGAACAAACTAATGGAGATATTCATTTTGATATAGATGTTAATAATCTTTTTCTTTCAGAGACAGCTATTTTTTCTCCTATTTTAGAGGGTAAGTTTGAAAATAATAAGTTTGAAAAATTATTATTTAAATTTATCAATAATAATCTAATTCACCAAATAATTGTTGATTATAAAAATGGGAATAAAACGTTTGATTTGGAATCAAATGATGCGTCATTTTTTTTAGATGTGTTTGAATTAAATCCGAACCTTAAAGCAGGATACCTTAATATTAAAGGAACTGAGAAAGATGATTCTTTTAATGGCAAAATTATACTTAGTGACTTTATTGCTTACGATACCCCATTTTTAACAAAGATATTAACTTTTTTTTCTCTTGATGGCTTAGAACAGAAGGTTAAAGGTGGAGGTATATATTTTAAAAATTTATCTAGTGATTATGAGTCTAGCGAAAATAAGGTAGTCCTGAGTAATGGATTAATTAGAGGAAGTGATCTAGGTTTAACTTTTGATGGTGATCTAAATATAAAAACAAAGGATTTCTTAGTTGAAGGGACTTTAATACCTGCTTATACTTTAAATACTTTGTTAACAAAAGTTCCCATCGTAGGAGATATAATAACCGCAGGTTCTCCAGAAGAAGGTGTTTTGGCGGTAACATTTAGTATTGAAAATAAAAATGATGAAATTGATTTAAGCTTTAATCCTATATCAGTTCTTGTTCCCAGCATTTTAAGAAATTTTCTAGACTTCTAATTATTTAATAACTTCAATCATACCATGCCTTTTTTTTCCAATTGTTATTTTACAAAAATTAGTTTGATTAAAATCATTGATAGTTATTAAGTGCTCTTTATCCAAAATTTTTACATCATTAATTTTCACACCGCCATTTGAGATTAGTCTTTTTGATTCACCAATTGAGTTAGAAAGAAATATCTTTAAGAGAACTTCCTTTAGATAAGTACCTTTTGCTATTTCTTTTTTATTTATTTTAAGTATGTGTTTTTCGGGGATACTATCATCAAGAGAGTTATCATTAAATATTTTTGTTGAAGAAAGTTCTGAACTTTTTGAAGCTTCTTCACCATGACATATTTTTGTTGCCTCATTTGCTAATATTTCCTTAGCTTCAT
>NHJI01000018.1 GCA_002169685.1 Rickettsiales bacterium TMED211
ATTGAATCAATTGCTACGCCAGCATTCCCAACATCAGCTACTACTCGCGGATGGTCAGAGTCATAACCTCTATGTGTAGCTAAATCAAATGCTACAGATAAACCCATTACTCCATTTTTTAGCCCTTCTTTATAAAATCGATTAGACTCTTTTGCAGTAGAGAAACCAGCATATTGTCTAATTGTCCATGGTCTATTAGCATACATAGTTCCTCTTGGACCTCTAGTAAAAGGTGGTAACCCAGGAAAACCATTTGAATGTTCTAAATTTTTTAAATCCTCCTCTGTATATAAAGGTTTAACCTTAATTCCCTCGGGGGTCTCCCAGTCAAGAGAACTTTTACTTTTCCCCTTTAACTCTTTTATAGTTAATTCATTCCAATCGTTTATATTATATTTTTTTGACAATTATTTCCTCATTATTATTTCCAAGTTAACTCTTTTATTACATAATTTGCATATATATTTTTCTTCGTCATTAAATCATTTAATTTTTTAAGATCAATATTCTTGTTATTATTTACATCTCTATGAATACCATCTGTGACTAAAAGACTATCAATACATTGATTTATTGCTCCTTTAATATCATTCCCTAGAGAATCACCAATTATTAAAACCTTCTTTTTATCAGTTTCAATCAGTAATTTTAACCCATATTCATATATTTCANAGNAAGGTTTACCAAAATATTCTACTTTACCTCCTAAATTTTCATAATACTCAGCTAATAAACCAGCACAAATCATAAAATTCTTACCTCTTATTACCCTTTTATCGGGGTTCGCGCATATCATTAATGCTTTAAATTCATATAGTTTAGAAAGAATTTCTTTATAGTTTTCCAGAGAATCATTATCGCCCCACGGACCAGTATTAAGAATAAAGTCAGTTTTATTGGGTTCTTTGACTAAATTTATATTCAAACCTTCGGTAAGATGATTATCCCTTTGTGGGCCGATGTGAAAACAATTATTTTTTTTATCTAAAATAATTCTTTTCATCCTCAACCAAGAAATTTCACCAGAAGAAATAACGTCACTAAATAAAGATGGATTAATACCAAATTGATTTAATTGTTCTTTTATCGTCACTGACCTTCTTGGTGCATTAGTAATAAAAACCACTTGTTTATTTTGATCTTTCAATTTCTTGAGTAAATATAATATATCCGGAAAGAGATTTATTCCATTATGAACCACACCCCATAAATCAATTAAAAAAGCATTATATTTATCTGATATTTCAGAAAGACCTGAAATCTCAATTATTTCTTTCTTATTTCTGGTCATTTAACCTTATGCCCAACTGCTGATTGAATATTTTTAAAACCATTAATTGCTAATAAACTACTTAACCCTTTTAAAATCTTTGGAACCACCCAGGGACCTTGATAAATTAAGGAAGTATAAATTTGGATTAAATTTGCACCAAATGCTATTTTCTCAAATGCGTCTTCTGGTGTTGAGATTCCTCCAACCCCTATCAAAGGAATTTTCCCTTTAGTTAATCTAAAAGTTTTACTTAAAATAGTGTTTGAAATATCAAATATTGGTGGTCCAGATAAGCCACCATTTTCTCTTATCTTCCATGAATTTTTTATTGGTTTATTTTTTAGGGACTCTCTTGTTGTAGTTGTATTAGAAACAATTATTCCATTTAACCATTTTTCTTTAACGGCAACATCACAAATATTTTCTAAATCAGAATAGTTAATATCTGGAGAAATTTTTATTAATAATGGGATTTTTTTTGATTTTTTAGAATGGAGTTCTTTTAACAAAAGATTGATCATATCTTTTTTTTGAATATCTCTCAAACCAGGTGTGTTGGGTGAAGATACATTAACAACAATATAGTCTGAAAATTCCTCACACTTTTTTAACAAATAACAGTAGTCCAATACATAGTCACTAGTATCCTTATTTTTCCCAATATTACTTCCAATAATTGCATTTTTCGATTTTTTTTTATGTAAGGCAATATTGTCCATGAAAAAATCTATCCCTTTATTGTTAAAACCTAATCTTTGAATCACTGCTTGATATTCGGGTATTCTAAACACTCTTGGTTTGGAATTTCCTACTTGTGGTT
The DNA here is from genome assembly GCA_002169685.1 of Rickettsiales bacterium TMED211. The sequence goes on from NHJI01000018.1 coordinate 2,094, forward strand.
TAGGTGTGACAGTTCCAACCTCTACAAAACCAAAACCAATATTAAGACACCCATTNATCGCTTCTGCATTTTTGTCAAACCCTGCTGCCAAACCTAATGGATTTTTAAANCTTTTTCCCCANAAATTCANTTCTAAATTNTTATGCTCAAATTTTTNTCTAACNANATTATACTTGAGTATATTTATAAATAAATGATGAGAAATTTCTGGTGGTATTAAATAATTTAATTTCAAAAATAGGTTATTCATTAGGATATATAGTCAAATTATCATATTTTTTTGGATNAACGACAAAACTTCTACAGATTAATTTTATGTCTAACTTACCATAGTAATGCGGAAAAAGTTCATTATTTCTTGATAACTCCCACTTTAAATTCTCTTCTAAAGATATAGTTTCTAATTCTAAGATTGCNACTTCATTATACTCCAAAAAGTATAAACTNATAGTTTCAGAAAGTTGTGATAAAGAAGAGAGATGCATAAATTTTGATTTTTTATCAAGNTCTGTACCTAAAAAAAAGTTTTTTTTTTTAAAGTCTTNCCATTCATCTACTTTTAATATTTTATATATAAATTTCTCNTTATTTAACATGTTTAATCTCCCACTTTTTCTTTTAACAATCTAATAGTTTTTTCTATTCCATATAATTTGATAAATGAACCTATTCTCGGACCTTCTTTTTGCCCTAAAATTACTTCATAGAAACTAGAAAACCATTCNTTTAACTTNTCATACTCAAGATTCATCCCAATTTCATANATCTTTGATTGAATTTCTTCACCTGANACTTTTGGGTCTAATGTTTCCAACATCCTGATAGTAAGGTTGAAACCTTCTTTTTCTCTTCTTGAAGCTTGTCTATATTGCTTTTTCGGTAGTATGAATTTCTTATAATAACTTACACCATGTTCAAGCAATTGATTTAGAAAAGTTGATTCTTTTTTATCTATTTTAGGNTAATANTTTTCNATAAATCCCCATAAAATATTTGAATTTTCAGCATTACAAACACTTGCGAGATTTAGAATCATATTAAATGTCAAGTTTTCCGGGATTTTTTCAGATTCCTTTAAATTAATAAACCATAANGGATTATTCATTCTCTCAACTTCATTTTGGATTAAGAACTGGTTTTTATATTTAATAAATTCATCTGTAGATTTGGGAATTGAATCAAAATAAAGTTTTTTTGCTTTACGTGGAGATTGGAACATAAATAATTCCAGACTTTCTTGTGGTGCAAAGCCTAACCAATCATCAACTGAAATTCCATTTCCAATAGATTTTGAGATTTTCTCTCCATTTTGATCAAGAAAAAGTTCATAAGTTAAGTTCACAGGTGGATAACCTCCAATTATTTTATTAATTTTACTTGAGAGCTGAAATGATTCAATCAGATCTTTACCNTTCATTTCATAATCTACTTGAAGAACTTTCCANCTCATNGCCCAATCAACTTTCCATTGNAATTTNCAATTTCCATTATGTATAGATGTNTCTNATATTTTTTTTTGATGTGGGTTAAAATAAACTACTTTATTATTTGCGATATCTATTTCTTCAATTTTAACTTGTAAAACTTGACCAGTTTGTGGACAAACAGGTAAAAAAGGAGAATATGTTTCACGTCTCTCTTTTCCTAATGTGGGGAGTATAATATTTCTAATTTTTTCATAATTCAGTAGAACATCACTTAATCCTTTGTTAAAAAAACCTGATTTATATAAATTTGTGGCAGACTTAAAATCATAATTAAAATTAAATCTATTTAAAAATTCCNGTAATTTAAAATTATTGTGTTCAGAAAAACTGTTAAATTTTTTAAAAGGGTCAGGAATAGAGGATAACGACTTATATAAATTTTTTTCAATCATTTCTTTTTCTGGAATGTTCGCTGGAACTTTCCGCAAACCATCCATATCATCTGAAAAAACGTANAATCTAGTTTTCATTGAAGTAACCAACTTTAGTGCTTTAATAACCATAATAGTTCTTAACACTTCTCCGAAGGTTCCTATATGAGGCAAACCAGATGGACCGTACCCAGTTTGAAAAACACAAAACTCTTTTTTATTATTTTGAGATTCTATTCTTTTTTTTACTTTTAAAGCCTCATCAAAAGGCCATAGTTTTAAATCAGAATTATCCATAATTGCTAGAAGAGAAAATTAAAGTTGAATAATAGATAGTATAAAATAAAATAAAATACATATTTTTTATGTTATTTATATAAATTAACAAAAATATTTAGTATAATTTTTTTTATTTTGTTTTTTTTAATATTTTATCATGTTAATATTCACAAAATNCATGGGAAAAAAATGTGAAAAAATTAAAAGGTGATTATTTCATTTATTCAGCTAACAGGCTTAAAGACGGTAAGGTTGTTTTTTTATGCATTAGAGAAANAAAAACAATCTGGAATGAATCAAGTAAGAATGCGTTAAAAATTAAACGCAATGAAATTGAATTATATGAAAATCAAGTTAATAGNGATGAAAGAAANTGTATAATAATAGGTCCTTATTTGGTAGAGATAANAGAAAATGGCGAGATAATAAAATTAAGAGAAAAAATAAGATCAAATGGACTAAATATTAATTATAAAGAAAATGTATAAATATACAGAATTAGATAAAAAAATTGTAACTAATAGAGTTGAACAATTTAGAGATCAAGTTAATAGGAGAATAAGTGGAGAGCTGTCAGAAGATGAGTTCAAACCACTTAGATTAATGAATGGCCTATATCTTCAATTGCATGCTTATATGTTAAGAGTTGCTATTCCTTATGGAGAACTCTCAAGTGAACAGATGTATAAACTTGCTGAAATATCTGATAAATATGATANAGGTTATGGTCATTTTACTACAAGGCAAAATATACAACTTAATTGGCCTAAGCTTATAGATGTTCCTAACATTTTAAAAGAGTTAGCTGAAGTTGAGATGCATGCAATTCAAACTTCAGGAAATTGTATTAGAAATATAACTACTGATCACTTAGCAGGAATAACAGAAGATGAAATTGAAGACCCAAGGCCTTGGTGTGAACTAATAAGAAAGTGGTCAACATTTCACCCAGAATTTACTTTTCTTCCAAGAAAGTTTAAAATTGCCATAACTGGCTCTTTAAAAGATAGAGCTGCAATCGAAGTTCATGATATTGGATTAAGGATTATCAAACTTAACAGCGAAATAGGCTTTGAAGTCTTTGTTGGAGGAGGTCAAGGTCGATCACCTTTTATTGCAAAAAAAATTAAAGAGTTTGTAAAAAAAGAAAATATCCTTAGTTATCTTGAGGCTATACTTAGAGCTTATAATGAATTAGGAAGGCGAGATAATATTTATAAAGCTAGGATTAAAATTTTAGTAAACGAATTAGGTATTTTAAGTTTCAAAAAAATAGTTGAAGAAGAATGGAAGAAAATAAAAAATAAAAATTTTATAAATGCAAAAAAAGAGATAGATGAACTAAAAAAAGCATTCAAAATACCTAACTTGAAATCTAATATAAATAAAAATGTTAGTGAAAAAAATAAAGAATTTAACACTTGGTTAAATCAAAATACACAAAAACATAAAATTTCTGGTTATTCGATAGTTTTCATTTCTCTAAAGCCATTAAAAGTTCCACCGGGAGATATATCATCAGATCAAATGAAAGTAATTTCTAAAGTAGCTGAAGAATTTTCATTTTCAGAAATTAGAGTCACTCATGAACAAAATTTAATTCTCCCTCATGTAAATAATGATAATTTGTGTAAAGTTTGGAATACCTTAAACAAAATAAATTTAGCTACTCCAAATATTGGTTTATTAAGTGACTCTATTTGCTGCCCAGGTCTAGATTATTGTGCATTAGCAACAGCCAGATCCATCCCTATTGCTCAAAGAGTATCAAATTACTTTAATAGCATTGAAAAACAAAAAATAATTGGTGAGATGAAAATAAAGATTTCTGGCTGTATAAATGCTTGTGGTCATCATCATGTAGGGAATATTGGGATTCTTGGTTTAGATAGGAATGGTGAAGAATTCTACCAAATAACTCTTGGTGGTTCTGCAAAAGAAAATTCAAAAATTGGAGAGATTATTGGACCTTCTTTCTCTTCAGAAAAGATAATTGAGGCAATAGATACTATCATAAAAGTCTATTTGATACAAAGAACACATAAAAAAGAAACATTTCTTGAGACTCTGGAATTAACTGGTCTCAAACCATTTAAAGATGCTTTGTATGATAATCATTAATAAAGATTCTTCTGAAGATAAATTTGTACAAATTCATAATATTTCAGAAATAAAAGAAAATAATTCAATATTTTTTGATCTGGATTTTTGGAAAAACAATAAAAAAGATCTAATTAAGAAAGATTGTGATTTAGGAATCAAAATATCTTCAGATGAACCAATAAATGAAATAGTTGAAAACCTTGAAATCTTCAAGTTAATCAATTTTAATTTCATTAGTTTTAAGGACGGAAGGCCTTTTTCTTACGCAAGAAAAATTAGAGAGAACTTAAAATATGAGAATAAAATAAGGGCTAGTGGAGACATTTTACCTGATCAATATATTTTCTTATTAAGATGTGGTTTTGACTCATTTGAAATTAAAAAAAATCAAATAAAAACATGGGAAAACATACTTAAAAATAATTTAGAATCTTATTATCAGTTTACAGAATCTAACACATAAAAAAACCCGTTAAAAGGTTTAACGGGTTTTATATAACATTAATTTTTGAGTGGTTTAAAAGTCCATGCCGCCCATGCCGCCCATGCCGCCCATGCCGCCCATGCCGCCCATGCCGCCGCCGCCAGGCATAGCAGGCATTGGTTCTTTGGGTTCAGGCAAATCTGCAATCATTGCTTCCGTAGTCAACAGAAGACTTGCTATAGACGCTGCATTTTCTAAGGCTGCTCTAACTACTTTCACAGGATCAATAATACCTGCTTTNACNAGATCNGTNTAGTTTTCTGCCTGAGCATCATATCCATAATTATTATCTTTACTCTCAAGAAGTTTACCAATAACTATTGAACCTTCAACACCTGCATTTTCACANATCTGTCTTGTTGGAGACTCTAATGCTTTTCTTATAATATCAATTCCTGCACTTTGATCTGGGTTNTTACCTTTAAGACCCTCTAGGCTTTTGATTGAATATAATAGGGCGGTTCCACCACCAGGCACTATACCTTCTTCAACAGCTGCTCTTGTAGCATTTAAAGCATCATCAACTCTATCTTTTCTTTCTTTTACTTCGACTTCTGTTGATCCACCTACATTGATGACTGCCACACCTCCAGAAAGTTTAGCTAATCTTTCTTGAAGTTTTTCTTTGTCATAATCAGATGTAGTTGTCTCNATCTGAGTTTTAATCTGCTCACATCTAGCTGTTAAATCTGTAGGGTTTCCAGCTCCACTTACAACAGTAGTATCTTCTTTGTCTATTCTAACTTTTTTACAAGACCCAAGGTCTGTAATTTGAACACTATCAAGTTTGATCCCAAGTTCTTCACTTATAACTTGTCCACCGGTTAGAATGGCTAAATCCTCCAGCATTGATTTTCTTCTATCACCAAAGCCTGGAGCTTTAACAGCAGCAACCTTTAATCCACCTCTNAGTTTATTNACTACTAATGTTGCTAAAGCTTCTCCTTCAACATCCTCAGCGATAATTAATAGAGGTTTTCCGGATTTTACAACTGCTTCCAGCAAAGGTAATAAGTCTTGTAGATTTGAAAGTTTTCCTTCATTTAAAAGAATGTAGGGATCTTCAAATTCACAGATCATTTTTTCAGCATCTGTTATAAAATAAGGGGATAGATANCCTCTATCAAATTGCATTCCCTCGGTTGTCTCAAGAGTCGTGTCTCTTGTNTTTGACTCCTCAACAGTTATAACTCCATCACGACCTACTTTATCCATAGCTTCCGCGATTTTTTTTCCTATTTCTTCCTCTCCATTAGCAGAAATAGTTCCAACTTGGGCAATTTCAGACGACGATCCTAGTTGCTTACTTGCAGACTTTAGGTTACCAAGAATACTTGTCACAGCCATATCTATTCCTCTTTTTAAATCCATTGGATTCATTCCTGCTGTAACTGCTTTATATCCTTGTTGAACAATTGCTTGAGCTAAAACAGTAGCTGTTGTTGTTCCGTCACCAGCTGCATCTGCACTTTTGCTGGCAACTTCCTTAACCATTTGAGCTCCCATATTTTCAAACTTATCTTTAAGTTCAATTTCTTTTGCTACTGATACACCGTCTTTAGTAACCCTTGGGGCACCAAAAGATTTATCTAAAATAACATTTCTTCCTTTTGGACCTAATGTAACTTTAACAGCATTTGCTAAAGCATCTACACCAGCTTTCATACTTGTGCGTGCATCTGATCCGAATGTAATAATTTTTGCTGACATTTTTTTATCTCCTAATTATTCTATGATTCCCATTATATCTGATTCTTTCATGATCAATAGGTCTTCGCCATCTAACTTGACTTCAGTACCAGACCATTTACCAAAAAGAACTTTATCTCCTTGCTTGACGCCCATTGGCTTCATTTTACCATCTTCCCCAATTTCTCCAGGGCCAACGGATAGAACTTCACCTTCGCTTGGTTTTTCTTTTGCTGTATCTGGAATAATTATACCACCAGCGGTTTTTTGATCACTTTCTATGCGTTTTACAACAACACGATCATGTAGAGGTTTAAATTTCATTTTGAATCTCCTTTTAGACAATTCATGTTAAAATTAGAACAAGCCTTGTTAGCACTTGCTTTTAATGAGTGCTAACTTAGATCAATAAAATTTTTTGTCAATAAGAATTTTACAATACTCCAAATTCTTTAATAATATAATTTTCAAGTTTATCTATAGTTTTTTCTATGCTTATATTATCTGTTTCCAAAATTAAATCTGGACTATCTGGAACTTCATATGGCGCACTTAATCCAGTAAAATTTTTAATTTCACCAGAACTAGCTTTAGCATACAACCCTTTTATATCCCTTTGCATACAAACTTTTAAAGAAGCCTTTATATATATTTCTTTAAATATTTCTGGCCTTATCATTCTTGCTTTTTTTCTTTCTGATTTATAAGGTGAAATTAATGAAGTAATAACCAAAAAACCGGCGCTCGAAAATAATGCAGCCACCTCTGCCGTTCTTCTAATATTTTCCATTCGACCTTCGGGAGAAAAATCTAGATCTTTATTTAAACCTGACCTTAAGTTGTCTCCATCTAAAATAAAAACATTAAATCCTTTACTAAACATCCTTTTTTCNACTTCTTTTGCAATNGTACTTTTTCCTGAACCAGATAAACCTGTAAACCAAATAATTCCTGGCCGATGTTTCTGTTTAGCAGTTCTATCAACTTCACTGATNTTAGAACTTATGGGAACAATATTTTCATTTGTTTTATTTCTAANTTTTCTCTGATTTGGGTAATTATCAGTATTAACAATTCCTCCACCAACTACCTCAAANCCTTCAATAATGCTGAATCTAGAAGTTGAAGGGTTATCATAAAAATTATCAACTGGAACTAATAACTGAGAACTTATTGTAACTTCAGCGACATCATTTCTGAGTATATCGTTTACTCCTTTTTTTGATAAATCATTTGTATCAATTACCTTATTAATTTTTTCAAAATTTACTTTATATTCAGCTGTTGTTAATTTTATAGTATATTTCTTTTCAAGATTAAGNGGANTATCACTNAACCAAAAAATACTTGCCTCNAATGTATTNACTAATTTTGGNGCTGATTGTCCGAANGAGACAATATTACCTCTCTCAACAAATATATCCTGATCTATTGTAAACCCAACACATTCCCCTGTATTTACACTTTTTTTCTTTGAATTCCATAATTCAATAGTTTTGACTTTTGCTTTTGCATTACTTGGAGAAAAAAAAACCTCATCATTATTCTTCAATTTTCCGCTTTCTATCTTTCCAACTATAATTCTTTTATCCCTTAATTTATATACATCTTGAACAGGCAACCTTAATGGAGCAAATGAAGAAGAAAGATCATCGACCCTATAATCATCAAGCGATTCCACTATATTTAAACCTTTATACCATTTCATTTTTTTACTTTTGTTGTTAACATTTTCTCCATCGCGAGCTGAAATAGGAATAATTACTTGGGCATTAACATTTAATAAGTTTAAATACCCTTTGATATNGTCTTGGACTAGATTAAATTTATCTTCACTATATTTAATTTTGTCCATTTTATTGAGAACTACTATAACTTTTGAAATACCAAGCAACTTAAGAAGGTAACCATGTTTCTTGGTCTGTTCCTTAACACCTTCTTCAGCATCTACAATTAGAAAAGCAATATCTGCAGACGAAGCACCTGTTATCATATTTCTGAGGAATTCCTTGTGCCCAGGAGCATCAACAAATACGTAGTTTCTTTTTTTTGTTTTAAAGAAAATTTGTGTAGTGTCTATTGTGATCCCCTGATCTCTNTCAGTTTGCAAGGCATCCATTAAAAATGCCCATTCAAATNCCATCCCNCTNTTATCACTAACTTTTTTNAGCTCTTCATATCGTCCATCTTGAATTTGGTCTAATTCAAAAATCAATCTTCCTATCAAAGTTGATTTTCCATGGTCAACATGTCCAACAATAACAACTCTCACTGTCTCATGACTAAATTTCACCTTGCTCATTTTACATGTAACCTTTAGATCTCAATTTTTCAAAAACATCTTCTTCTTCGTGGTCCATTAACCTTCCAGATCTTTCAGAAACTTTGGTTTTTTCAAGTTCATTTATTATTTCTTTAATATTTTTCGCATTACTTTTTACTGGGTTAGTTATATCTTTGTCCCCCAAAGATCTGTACCTTTGACCTTTCTTTGAAAAATAAAGATTAACAATTGGTATGTTTTCTCTTTCTATATATCGCCAAATATCAATCTCAGTCCAACTTAAAAGAGGATGTATTCTTAGGTGAACGCTTGCAGGGTATTTTGTATGAAATTGATCCCAAAACTCTGGCGGTTGGTTCTTTATGTCCCATGTTCCTTCGTCATCTCTTGGGCTAAAGAACCTTTCTTTAGCTCTTGTTCCTTGTTCATCTCTTCTAATTCCAGCTATCACAGCTTTAAATTTATAATCATTTAAAATTTGTTTCAGTCCTTCAGTTTTTCTTGCTGCTGAACGAGCCGCTTTTGGTAAAGATGGATCAATATCTTCTATTGGCGGACAAATTCCTTTAATTAATTTTAAATTCCATTCTTTTTCATATTTATCTCGAAACTCATACATTTCCTTAAATTTTTTTTCTGTATCAACATGAACTAAAGGGAAAGGTATTTTNCCNTAAAAAGCCTTAAATGCNAACCATACCATNACATTAGAATCTTTTCCTAATGACCAAAGCATTGCAATATTTTTTACAGAGCTAAAAANTTCTCTGAGTATAAAAATACTCTGATTTTCTAATTTNGTTAAATGGTCCATTATTTTGNTTTCAAATTATGAATGCCACATTCAGTCTTCNCTGAATTGGCCCATCTNCCTGATCTAACATCATTTGNATCAATAGTTTTAGAAGTACAGTGCGTACANCCAATTGAAAGGTACGATTGAAAAACTAAAGGGTGTCTTACCAGATCATGGGCTTCAAAATAATTTTCTATTTCTACTCTTTTCCAATTGAGTAANGGNCTCACTATATATTTACCGTCATGCAGTTCAACCNTAGTATTTTCTTGTCTTACATCGCTATGGTAGGATTTTCTTCCAGAAAACCATGCATCATAATTTTTTAGAGCTTTATTTAAAGGTATAACTTTTCTTAACTCACAGCATTTATCAGTATTCGTTTTCCATAAATCATTATTTTTATCCTTATATTTTAGTTCCTTAGTTTCCGGTTGAATTTCGATAATATTTTTCAGGCCTAAGCTTTCTTTGAGATAATTTTTATAATCAATAGTTTCTTGAAATAGTTTTAAAGTATTTACAAAGATTATTGGAAAGTCTTTTTTAATTTTTGATATCATATCAAGGATTATTGCAGATTCAGCCCCAAAAGAACAAACATATGAAATCTTATCTAAAAAAATATCCTCAATTAATAGCTTTATTCCCTCTTTGGTTGATTTACCATCCAAAACATTGCTCACACTATCTAAAGAGATTTTTTTTTTTAAATTATTCATATTATTACAATAAATTCTATAAGCCACATAATGTCAACATTTTATGTAAAATAAAAAATTATACACAAAATATTTGTATTTTAATATTTAATTTAAATTTTATTTTGTAAATATAATGTCAAACTATAATCCATATATAACAATTTGGCTTGGTATTAATGCCCTAATGATAATTGGTATGGTAATTATCGGGGGCACTACTCGTTTAACCGACTCAGGATTGTCAATGATTGATTGGCACCTTTATAAGGGAATTTTCCCGCCGATAAATCAAGGCGATTGGATGCTCTTATTTGAAAAATATAAACAATATCCTGAATATAAATTAATNAACTTTGATATNGGTTTAAATGACTTTAAAAAAATNTTTTTNTGGGAATACTTTCATAGNATATGGGGNAGATTNATTGGGNTAGTTTTTTTTATNCCTCTTNTTTATTTTTGGGTNACAAATAAANTTTCTCCAGTTAANAAAAAATACTTACNTNTAATTTTANNTCTTGGNTGCCTTCAAGNNTTTATGGGNTGGTANATGGTAGAAAGTGGNCTTGTTGATAAGCCAGATGTGAGTCAATATAGACTTGCAAGTCATCTTACTTTAGCATTTATAATTTATTCAATAATTTTATTTTTATTTTGGAATAGTTTTAGGGATAATTATAAAATAAACTACGTTGAATCATTAAGTCCAAAAATTAAGAGAAACATATCAATTTGCTTTTTTCTAACCTTACTCACAATAATATCAGGAGCCTTTGTGGCAGGAACTGATGCAGGNTTAGCTTACAATAATTTCCCATTAATGGGAAATAATATCTTACCACCTGAACCCTTCTTGCTCAAGCCATTGTGGACAAATTTTTTTGAAAATATAAGTTTAGTNCAATTTGATCACCGGGTATTGGCATCCATCACTTCGCTTACAATTATATTGACTTGCATTAATGATAGAAAAAAATTTGNAAATACCCTGATAAGAGGATTATACTTANTCATAATATCTGCAATTATTTTACAATACATCCTAGGAGTACTAACTTTAAGACTATACGTACCCATTGCACTGGGTGTTATTCATCAACTTGGGTCACTTGTAGTATTATCAGCAATTACAATATTACTATCAGAAATTGCTATACAAAAAAAGGNTCGTTAAGAAAATACTGACTTACAGNACTTAATTTTGGACTATAGTCTCTTGTTACTTCTCAAGAAGCCTCACAAAAAGCTTTTGTAAAAATCTCTCAACTCAATCTNTTTGATTTTATGTCTTAAAGCATATCGTCGAGAGAAAAGTCTTTCCCTATAATATTGATCAATAATTCTATTTCTTTTTCATTTTTTATTGACCATCCACTTGGTGCCACAGGAACTGTCATAGACCTTAGAGCAAACGTAAATGCCTTAAAATCCTTAACTACTTTAACTTCACTATATTTTTTTTCTTTCGTACCATCAAAAGCACTACCAAATAATCCCTTCATTTTTCTAGCCCCCTTTAAACCATCAAATTTTAATCGGTAGTGAGTGAAATGATTGGCTCTTTCATGAGCTTCATACTCTGAGTTTTTTATTTCTGCCATAAATCTTAAGATTTCTTCTGCAGGATTAGAAATTTCTTCAAATGGTATCGGGGTATACTCTTCACTTAATCCCTCAGAAAATTTTTTTGAGATCATTTCTATGGAATAAGATTTTAAAAGAAAATCATGTACCGCCATACTCACAGTGACTTCATAAAGCCAGTTCGGACAATAAAGGTTTTTGTTATCTGTCATTAAATTTACGTGTAAAAATAAAAAAGAGCGGTTAGGTAACCGCCCTTTAATAATTTAGATATTCAATGAAAATATTGAATTTAATAATTACCAACTAGAACCAACAGTAAACACCAAATGACTGCCACCTGCTGAGGTATCTTCATCAACACCTGTAGCAGTATACCCATCTGTTGTTGTATAATAACCGCTAAAATCTAGCCCGAATGCAGATGTTGCAAGACCTATATTATAATCAGTAAAACTTTCAAAACCGCTCTCGTCGGCGTCAGTAAATCCTACGGCACCAAACAATGTGAAAGGTGTCATTGGAATAGGTACTTCTCCACCTACATTCTGATAAGAATAATCGTAGTTACCTCCATATCCAGTTGGTGAATAACCATAGTAATAAGAAACACTTGCATCATATGGCAAAGCAACTCCTACAGAACCATAATATTCAACAAAATTTTGAGCAGCAGCCATTGATGTTAGTCCAGGATAATCATAATACAATATTCCACCGTCATATGACAGATAATCTTCAAGTCCAGGAACAGCGCCAGAAATACCACCATAATAATCAAGCTCTAAATTACCGTCAGTGTTTGCAGCTGGACTACCCCAAATTCCCGCGTATGCTGATATATAAGTTTCTAATAGATCAACGCCGTAATCAAAACCACCTTGAACAGCAGGGTTATTACCATTTTGAACTTCACCACGCCAAATGTAAGAAGAAGCAAGCGTAACATT
>NHJI01000019.1 GCA_002169685.1 Rickettsiales bacterium TMED211
AGATTTGATTATAAAAAAATTTCTAAAATAAATGGAAAAATAATAATTTATATGGGTCTGTCACAAATCAAGGAAATAGCAAAGAAACTAATAGCAAATGGGAAAAAAAAGAAACAGTTGTTGAAATCATTAAGAATGTATCCCTAGCTTCTGAAGAAAAAGTAATCACCAGCTTAGTCAAATGTTCAAAAGAAAATCTTAAATTTGGGCTTTCACCTCCAGTTATCATAATTATTAGTTAATTTTTTCTTGATTTTAGATGTAGTTTAATTTACTTTATAAATACTAGTTGGTGCTCAGTGAAATGAGTTAAAAGGGAAGTTAGTTAAAATCTAAAACAGCCCCCGCTACTGTAAGTTGGAGACTACTTAAAAATACCACTGAGAAATCGGGAAGGTTTGAGTAGTCAGTGAAGACAAGTCAGGAAACCTGCCAATTTAGCGTCATTCAATCAGACTACGGGTAGGTCTTCTGATGTGGATATTCCATTGAGGTGACGTGATATCCTCGGTGGGTTTAGAAAATATTCCTGCTTTTTTTAACGATTAAGGTGCATCTTAATTATGTATGGAGAAGTNTATGAAAAAAAAAATNACATTATTATTTTTTGNNACAATATTTACATGTTCAGAGTTATTTTCTCAAAATGTAGAAGAAGAGATATTAATTACATCTTCAAAATTAATTAAAAATCAACTGCTCGGTGGTTCNACCCACATAATNACAAGAGATGAAATTCAAAATTACCCAGGAGATTCNCTAGTTAAGATAATNTCAAAATTACCAGGAATTGAATTTAAGAGTTTATATGGTAATGGTTTTGGAGCCTATGAAAGCATTGATATAAGAGGGTTTGCTGATACAGCAAAATCAAATACAATTATCCTGTTAAATGGACATAAATTATCNAACATAGACTCNGGTTTCGTTGACTTTAGTTCTATTCCCATAAANAGTGTAGAAAGAATCGAAGTCATAAAAGGAAATAGTGCGAGTGTTTTATACGGCGGCGGAGCAACGGCCGGTGCAATTAATATTATTACTGATCAACTACCAGGAACTGACGATAAATATTTTGCGTCAACAACCACAGGGTCTTACGGACAATTTGAAGGTTATGTAAGTGGAACAAAATCATTTGAAGATTTTTCAGTAAGTGGTAACTCAAGTTATGCCGTTTCTGATGGTTACAGGCGAAATAATGGGTTACGTCAAAAAAATGGAAATATTGAGCTTAATGGTTTAGTTAATGATAAAACTACTTTTCATATAAATATTAGTGCATTTGATAATTATGTTGAACTTCCGGGAGATGTTCCTGTTTATTCATATTCTGCTGGTGCTTTGAATGGTTTAAATGGATTCTCAATTGATCCTCGCTCAACAGATACTCCAAAAGATTTTGCAACTAAACATGGTCATAAAGCGTTTTTAAGTTCAACTTATAACTTAAATAGTAATGTTGAGGTGATCAACGACTTAAGTTATAGATTTAATAAGTCACAGGGTCTATTTTTGAGTTCATCTACAACTGATACTGAGATGGATGTGATTTCATATAATCCTAAAATAAAATTGAGAAATGAATTCTATGGTTTTGAATTTGATACAATCACTGGAATTGATTCAAGTTATACCTACTATCGTTCAGATAGAATGGCTGACGATGGATTTCCAACAAATCAAGTTTATAAATTTTCAGATTCAAGTTTAGGTTTATATTTTAATTCTGAAACTAAAATAAGTTCGTCAAATAAACTAGGGTTGGGAGCAAGAGTCCAAGGGAATTGGTTGAAAGCCACCGATTTTGTTGGTCCAGCAAGTGGAGCTAATAGGACATCTAATTATGATTCTCTCTCATATGATCCTCAATATGCTTTTCATTTAGGGTTTGAAAGTGATTTAAATACATACGGTTCAATTTTTTCTAGATTAGGAAGAAGTTTCACCTACCCAAATGTTGACCAAAGGATTGGTCAATTCGAATATAATGTAAGTCATGACTTTAAATTAAGATCACAGGTTTCAAATGATATTGAAATAGGGCATAAATTTAAAAATGATAGATTAAAAATATCTAATGCTTTTTATTATATGAATTTAAGAGCAGAAATTTATTATGATGCTGTAGATTTTGAAAATAAAAATCTTCCACATTCTAAAAGGTATGGTTTCGAGTCTTCAGCCGATTATAAACTTAATCAATATATTTATCTTTCAAATTCTTTTACTTTTGCTAAAGCTAAGATGCGAGCTGGAAGATATAAAGGAAAAGAAATACCTGGAGTTCCAAGCCTTACTAATACTTTTGAAGTGAATTTAAAAGTAACTGATAATATACAATTATATTCAAATTTATATTATAAAGGTTCCACTAGAATGATCAATGATACTAAAAACTTTCAAGTTAAGATCGAGGAGTATTATCTTTTAAATATGGGAGTAAAAGGGGAAATAGAGGGTTTCAAATATTCTTTAGCAGCTAATAATGTCTTAGATAAAAGCTACTATAATTATGCTGTAGCAAGTGCTTCAACATACAATGCGTATAATACTTATCCTCTTTCCGAGTTTAATATGCTTTTAAAAATAAGTAAGGAATTTTAGGGCAGATAAATGAAAGGGGGTGTTTCTAAATATTTTTTTTTATCATTTGGAATACACTTCCTTTTAATTATTATTTTTCTAACTAACAATCAAGAAATACAAAAATCAAATACATCCATTTTGATTGTGGAAGTTATCAGTTTAAACTCAGAAAAAAAATCTATTATTGAGAGCAAAGAGAGACCAGAGGATAAAGTTAAAAAAAATAATGTTCCTGTCATTAAAGAAAAGAGGATAGTAAAGCATGATCAAAACAATAAATCTAATATCAAGCTAACTGACACTTTTTTAGAAAAAGAGTTAAATCAGGAAAAACCTCAAATAAAAAATCTAAATCAAAATGTAGCAAGAAAATTATCAAAGAAAGTTAATGCTGAAAGTGTTTCAAAAGCTGTTTATAAAATTGGTTCAGAGAATAATCCACATCCACCCTATCCGTTAATAGCTAGAAAAAAAGGGTGGCAAGGGCAACTTACGGTAAACGTTTTAGTTAACCAGAATGGTNGGGTAGATAAAATTAATATTAAAAAATCAAGTGGATATAAAGTTCTTGATGAAATAAGTTTGAAGACCATAAAAAAATGGTACTTTATTCCNGCAAGTTCGGGTAAAGNAAATATCAAAGATGAGTTAATTATACCTNTTAGNTTTGTTCTTTTAGATTAAAGAATTATTTTCGATNAATAGAATTTTTATAATATATTCATATATAATTATGATTATTTAAATTTTTAATGAAAAAAAACATAAAAAATATTTTAGAGTATTTTCTACTTATCTCTTTTTATAAAATTAGTAAATTTATAGGTATAAGATTTTCTTCACTTCTTGGTGGAGTAGTATTATTTGTATATGGAAAGTTCTCGTTAAAAAATAAAATAGCATTAAAAAATTTAAATAAAGTATTTCCTTCCAAAAATTTGAAACAAAAAAAAACAATCATTAATCGTATGTGGTTTCATTTTGGAAGAGTTATAGGTGAATATCCTCATTTAGAAAAAATCAATGCCTTAGGTAGTGAAAATATCACAATTGAAGGACTTGAAAATTTAACAGATCCTCTAAAGAAAAATAAAAATTGTTTATTCTTTTCGGCACATTTAGGTAATTGGGAATTAACTTCCCATCCCTTAACAGAATTAGGATATACAATATCATTTATATATAGACCACCAAACAATCCATTCGTAGATAATTTATTAAGAAGAATACGTAAAAAATATGGAGTGAATTTAATCAGAAAAGGTCCGTCAGGAGCTAAGGAATGCATTAAAGTTCTAAAAAGTAACAAAGGGAATATTGGAATGTTGATGGATCAAAAAATGAATGANGGAATTAAGGCTAATTTTTTTGGATATGAAGTAATGACTGCATCNGCAATTGCNCGTTTTGCTATTAAATTTAANTGCCCAATCATACCTGCAATATGTAAAAGAGTGAATGGAACNCNNTTCTTAATTAAATATTACCCTGAAATTAAATATGAAAAAATTCTAGAACTTGAATCAGANCTTAATATAATAAATTACTTAAATANATATATAGAGACTTGGATAAAAGAGAGCCCAGAACAATGGATTTGGGTTCATAACCGTTGGTAAAATTACTCAGATAATTCTACTAAAAATTTCTTTGCAATTCTTTCACCTTCTGATAACTCTTTATGTTTCCAGCAATATATCTTTCCATAAAACTCTCTAGTTAATTTTTGTTCAATTAGATAGTCTTGAAAATTACATATTTTTCTTTTGATTTTTTTTAAACGAAANATAAATACTGGCCTCAATGTTGACAAAGTATCCATGGTCATAGATACTGAGTCTGATGAAACAATAAAAAAATTAGAATGTTTTATTAAATACCAATATGGATTCTCAGAAATTTCATCCCAAATAAATGACTCACTTTGAAACACATTGCTAATTTTTTTTTTAATATGTTGGGGCGTCCTTCTTGAATAAATAAAAAATAATTGGAATTTATTTCTATCAATTTTTTGAAGGTATTCTATTAGTCTAGTAGTATCAGATAAGGAAAATTCTGAGCTTTTACCACTTCCCCCTAACAATACTGATATTGATTTTTTATTTTTGTTTATTGATAGTTTTTTTTTGAAAAATTTTATNTTTTCAAGTGAAATTTTTTTATTATTATTATTTACTATTGCTCCGATGATTTCAATATAATTATCGGATTTTTTATATTTATCATGTTTTGGGATTATAATTTTATCAAATTCTTTTCTTTTAAAATATGGGTCTAAAATATGAATATTCTTACATTGAGTTTTTTCTTTTATAAATAAACTTAGAGGTGAAGATACCCTTCCACAAGAAATAATAAGATTTATTTTTTCATATTCAAATTTTGATTTTANATTTATTAAGTTTACTTTAAGTAAGTAATAAATCATCCAATTGGGAAGAAGAGTTGGAACTAATTTATGACTATATAAAATTTTAATTTTTATTTCTTTTTTATGAATTTTAATTGCTTCTGCAAGTCCAATTACTTGATTAGAACTACTTATTTTTTCGTCTACAATTAAAAGTATTGAATATTGCACTTGAACTTTCATTAAAAAAAACTTNTTATTTAATACTTTAACTAATTTTTTTTATTAAATAAATTGCTATTTTTCTATAAATTAATGCTAAATAAATCATGAATATCGCCGCAAACAAGTTGTCACTAAAGAAATGACCTCCCATTGCCATTCTACAAAATGTAACCATTAACCCAAAAACTATATTAATCTTTATTAAAACGTAAGGATTCTTTAAAATTATAAATCCAACTATAAAAGAAAATGCAGCAGATGTTTCACCGCCAATCCATGAACAGTTTTTTTCGCATTGATCGCTCTTAAAAAATGGAGGAGTATATATNTTATCTCCATTAAATTCCTCAATATGAACTGGTCTTGCCCTTCCCCAGTTATCTTTAAAATAAAGGTTAGCTATTATTCCACTACCTACTATTGGTCCAATTATCAGGCCGAATAGAAATAATATATTTCGTCTATAATTATTTTTTTTTATAGAAAATATAGATTTATTCTTATTAATTTTTATTAAGATTAAAAAAAAAACTGACAAAATTGGAAATATAATCATCGTATTTTTTAAAAAAGTTCTTAAAACTTTAATCAAAGTATATTTCTCAGAAATAAACTTTTCTTCCACAAAAAAAAATTCGGATATATATATATCTAGGTTAGGAAATATTAAGAAAATAATAANAAAAAAAAAAAATATTAAGCTATTAACAAAAAAAATTTTCTTAAAAAAATTTAAATTTTTATAGTACAGATACATTATCAAAAAATATTTATTTTTGATTTTTTTTAGGTTCTAATATTTTTAAATATCTTAATCGCAAGACAACAATTGCCATAGCTATAATCAGAATTGCTACTGATTCATAAACTAATGTTGAAGGGTCTAAATCTTTTTTTTGTAGAATAATTAACCTTGAAATTGCAGTGATTGCTATTATTAATGGATAAGTAATTCTAATTTCTTCGTCAAGTAAGTATATTCTTGTCATACCCATAACCTCTACATAAATGAATAGCAATAATAAATCAGCCAAGTTGATCTTAAACTGCATAAACATTTCATAAACTTCACGGAGGAAACCTGCAAAGCTTCCAATAAATATTATAGAAACGGAAATTATCTGAAGATATCTAATAATATTATGTAGTTTCATAATTATAAGATGCACTAAAAAGGCTTAAATGTCTAACATTACTTTACTCAAAGAAATTAAGAAACTATTTTAGGTCATCTAAAACCTTTACAAGGCAATCAATTTCTTTCTTAGTATTAAAATAATGAAAAGAGATCCTTAAGATATTTTTTTTTTTAATTTTTTTAAAATATAATGTTGAGGTTTTCTCATTTGAAATATAGGTCCTGATTCCAAGTTTAGATAAGTGTTTAAAAATATCACTGACATCATTTCCATTAAAATACATAGTATTTATACCTGATAATGAATCCTTACTTTCCATTAATACCAAATTTTTGTTTGATAAAACTTTACTTCTAAAATACTCACTTAACTTAATAATTCTTTTATTTATATTTTTAATTCCAATAACTAAAGATTGTTCTATTGCAGTTGATAAACCTAACTTTAATGCTGGGGAATGCTCAAAATTTTCCATAAACCTAGAAGATATTCTAGTTACTATCCTATTATCTTTATCTATATTCGATGAAGACATATCAAGAAAAATTGGATCAATCTTATTTGTNATACTCTTTTTCATATATAAAAAACCTGTGCCTCTTGGACCTCTTAAATATTTCCTTCCGGAAGCAGTAAAAAAATCACAATTGATATTCTTTACATCTATTTTTATCTGGCCTATCGACTGACATCCATCGACAATATAAATAGCATTTTTATTTTTTGATTTTAAAATTTCTCCTATTTTTTTTACAGGAAAAACATTCCCGCATTGTGATGCAATATGGTTTACACTTAATAATTTTGTATTGGCATTTATTTTCTTCTCTAAATCTTCTAAATCAACTAAACCTTTTTTTTTAATTTTAATGACTAAAAGTTTATTGAATAATCTTCTTCTTTTAAGGATTGAGATATAATTACTTGAATATTCATTTTCAAAAATTATTATATTATCTGTCTTTTTGAGTGGAATAGAGTTAAAAACTAGATTCCATGCTAATGTTGAGTTTGTTAAAAAAGAAATTTCTGATTCGTCTGAATTAATTAATTTAGAAACATTAGTGTAAAATTTCTCAAGTTTTTTGTGTTCTAAATCCTGAGCTTCGTAACCTCCTATTCTTTTTTCTAAAGCCAGATAATTATATATTTCCGATAGAACTATCTTTTTAGATAGACTAGACCCAGCATTATTAAAGTGAATATTGTACAATTTTTAAACTACAAATTAAAAATAAAATTTAAACTTCTTTATTTAAATAAATTTAAAAATATAATAAATTGATTTTTAAGTACATAACTTCTTTGGAAAAAATAAATTATTTTATAAAATGT
>NHJI01000020.1 GCA_002169685.1 Rickettsiales bacterium TMED211
CTGCAATTGTTGGCATTTTAGCTAATAATCTACTTACAGCAACCCATTTTCCTTCCATAGAAGAAAAATCATGAGTTTTTTCTGAATAAAAAGACGATAAAGCACCGACAATACCTACCATTATAGCCATAGGATGCGAATCTCTTCTGAATCCAGAATAAAACTTTAATATTTGTTCATGCAACATAGTGTGGTTGGTTAATATATTTATGAATTCATTTTTTTTGTCTACATCTGGTAATTCTCCATTTAATAATAAATAACAAACTTCAGCATAATCTGAACTATCAGCTAATTCTTCTATTTTATAACCTCTATGCAATAATTGACCATTTTCTCCATCTATATAAGTTATTTCAGATTGACAGCTTGCCGTTGAAGTAAAACCTGGATCGTAGACAAACATTCCTGTTTTAGAA
Source organism: Rickettsiales bacterium TMED211 (assembly GCA_002169685.1). The sequence continues at coordinate 420 of NHJI01000020.1, forward strand.
TAAAAAGAAGAGAAATCGATAACAGAAGGCCCAATAGATCCATCTTTCTTATTAAATTCAAACTTCTTACCTGTACTATTATCTATAATTGTAATTGTTTCTTTTTTTTTACTCATTTCTTATTTTACCATATATCTTTCAATCTTTTAATAACTTCTTTCTTTCCCATTACTTCCATAACAAACGTAATTGATGGACTAGTTAACCTTTTTGTTAAAATTAATCTTAACGGTTTACCAATTAATCCAAATGATATCCCTTGTTCTTTAACAAAATTCTTAAGGAATTCATCCAAGATTTCTTTTTTCCACTCACACTTTATAAGTCCTTTAATTATATTATCTTTATAACTAGATGAATTTGTTATAATTTCAATATTTTCTTTCCCAATAATTTTTTCATCATTATTATAAATAAATATAGATAGTTTAAAAAGATCTATTATATTATTTGCTCTTTCAATTAATGGTTTTAGTAATATAAAAATCTTATCTTTCTTATCTTTATCTAATTTAAAATCATTCTTTTCTATTTCCTTTATTAGTAATGCAAATATTTTATTAATAGGCAGACTCTTCATGTAGTGGGAGTTCAGTGAAATCATTTTTTTCTCATCAATCATCGCAGGGGATTTTCCAATAGCTCTCAGGTCAAAAACTTTTTTTGCTTCATTCAATGTAAAGAACTCTTTGTTTTTATTAGACCAACCTAGCCTTAGTAAATAATTAACAACTGCTTCTTTTAAATAGCCCTGTGATCTTAGATCTTCTATCGATGTTACATTATCTCTTTTAGAAAGTTTTTTCCCAAATTCATTATGAATTAGGGGGATATGAGAGAAATTAGGTAAATCTGGTTTTAAAAACTTATAAATATAATATTGCCTAAACGTGTTTGTTAAATGGTCATCACCTCTTAAAACATCAGTTATATTCATTTCTATATCGTCAACAGCAGAGGAAAGTAAAAATGTTGGAGTTTTATCACTTCTTAATATAATGAAATCATCAATTTCTTTACTTTTAACTTTAATAGTTCCTTGAATTAAGTCATTGATAACAATAATTTCATTTTCTGGAACCTTCAATCGTACTACGTAATTTTTATTTTTCGGGTGATCAGATTCAACTTTATTTCTCCATATACTTTCAATTTTAGAATTATTCTCGCGCTTTTTCTTTTGAAGTATAGATATTTCATCGTTATCTAAATAACACTTGTAAGCTAACTTTTTTTTTAAGAGGAGTTTTGAAACTTTCACATGTTTATCAAAATTTTTATTTTGATAAACAATTTCTTGATCAGTGTTAACTCCTAACCACTCTAAACTTTGCAAAATATTTTGAATTGACTCCTCTGAACCTCTTTTAGAATCAGTATTNTCTATTCGTATTTTAAANATTCCNCCTTTTGCCTTGGCATACAAAAAGTTAAATAATGCTGTTCTNGCTCCACCGATNTGGAGAGATCCAGAAGGTGATGGAGCAAACCTAGTAANAANATTCATATTATTGAATTTAAAACTTTCTGATNAAACCAACAAGTATACCTTGTATTCTNACTCTTTCTGGACCAAAAATCCTTATCTTATAATTTTTATTCGCTGGTTCAAGAGCAATAGAATTTTTGAAAGACCTAAATTTTTTTAATGTAACTTCATTCTCATCAATTAATGCAACAACTATATCTCCAGTAANAGCANTATTACTTTTTTTGATNACAACAACATCACCATTAAATATTCCNTCATCTTTCATTGAATCACCAACAACTTCTANAGTAAAATGTTCATGNGTACTATTTACNANGTAGTCNGGNACAGAAACTTGTTCAAAACTACTTGTTATTGCTTCTATAGGGTTTCCAGCTGCAATTTTTCCTAAAAATGGAATTTTAGTTAAGTTTTTCTTTTCTCTATTAACTTTAAATTGGATTGCGCGAGCCTTGTGAGGAATCCTTTCAATAAAACCTCTTTCTTCTATACTAGATATAAGTTTATGAATACTTGACTTAGACTTAATATCTAAGGCATTTTTCATTTCTTCATAGGTGGGAAATATACTATTCTCTTTGAAATAGGAGTTAATGAAATCAAGTAATTTTTTTTGCTTTGCAGTTAACATTTATTTATCTCTATAAATGTTCTACATAAGTTCTTTATTTTTGTCAATTAATTATTACTTCAAAACTAAATAATAATTAATAACAATCTATAATTTTCTCGGGTATTTTCGTTAAAATTACAAATGCTTGTTTTTTGTTTATGATATCACAAATTTTTTTCTCATCATTTAATGTGAACGTAAAAATAATATTTAACGGAAAATATTTTCTTACTAAATCAAACTGGTTAATAGTTATGCTNATAAAATCAAAATTTAAAATTATGTGAGTTAATTTTAAAAAAAAAATATTTACTATATTATTACTATTGATAGAGAGGTTGAAAACTGTCTTTACACCAGACTTTTTAATTCTAAACAAATTAACTATATTCTGNCTTTCTACATATATCTTATTTTTTTTTGATAGCTCTAACAACGTTTTATTTACTTGTATAATTTCAGTTTTATCCAACATATTTAAATTTTTAAAATCTAACCAAATAGAAACCTTTGAAGGAATATCAATTTCATTTAAAAAAAAATATTTCCCTTCAAATTTTTGAAATTTCTTATCATGTGAAATAACTATTTTTTTACTTTTGAAATCATAGTAACAATCAATTTCAATACCCTTCCATCCCACATTACTAATTTTTTTTAATGNANCTGGAGAGTTATCTGGAAGTTTTAAATATTTACTTCCTCCTCTATGTCCCCATNCTTCTGTATTAAATTGTTTTGAACTATGATGCCTGTCGTATAAATAATTAATAGNAAAAATTAAGATTATTATTAAAGTNAATAGGGATATGATTTTATTCATCATAATTANTCTCTATTAATACTTTCTTTATTTCTTTCCCAAACCNTTTGTTTAAAGAACCATAGAATAAATAGTGATAATTAGAATTATATTTGTTTCCAATTATATTTTCACCNAGTGAATTAGTAATTGCGTCATATAAAGAAATATTATTCTTTATTTTCTCGATAGAAGTATTATCAACATTATATAGCAATAAAGGTATTTCCCANTCACTNTGAATCGGTGNGTCTGAGTTACAATGTGTTAATCCANNATNACTTATATTTTGTCCNTGATCNGANAAATAGAAAATTTCAAAGTTCTTATNNTTTANTATCTCAGCTAATTCATCTAAGAAATNAATAGTATTTTCTTTAATGCTGTATAGATATAATTCTTCAATACTAGTATTTTCATTTAATTTATATTTTTCATAATCGAATTGACTTGAGTAAGGAAAATGAGAGCCATTTTTTAATATAACAATAAATTGATCTTCTTCACTTGTAATGTATTTCTCAAGATCTTTAAGTATATTAATGTCTCTTAGTTTATTATTTAAAGAACCATAAAAGAACTTTNTATCTATGTTCATTANTTCATCAGGNTTTTGCATATACTGATATGATCCTTTTCGTTCTTGTGCACTAAAATATAATGTTTTGTAATTATTTGTTTTTGCAATTTCCCAGAGATTTTTTCGAATATAATATTCGTTATTTACTAATGTCAAACCGTTAAATAATGCCCATACAGATTGAGCACTACAGTTATGTAATGAATGAAATTTTCTTATATCTTTAAAAAAACTTTTATTTTTAACTGTCTTCAGATTTTCAAGTAATAGAGACTTATTAAAATAGTTGAATCCTATACTTTCATCAATTATTAGGATCTTAGACTTATTTTGAATCAAGTTTTTTTCATATTTTATTTCATCATTAAACTTTAAATTCTGAGTAAAGTTTACAAGAGTAAAAGGAATCAAAGACGTTAATTGTGAGGGAAAACCCTGTAGACCAAAACCTCCTCTAAGTATTGAGAATGAAAATATAAATAAAAAATAAAGAGTGGAAATAAAAAAGACTTTATTTTTGTTAAAGAGCTTAATTCTGGTGCTTTCAAAGGAAATAGCAACAAGACCAATTATAAAATAAATTAAATTAATAATTATTTCATTTGAATATTGATTAATGAAATTTGTGTAACTCCCTTTTGAAATTAATGCAATCTCAATAACATCAATATTTATTACTTGATTTGTTATTTGGTAATACAGTTGACTAAAAAAACTTGAGATTAAAAAAGGAGAACAGAGAATGATTCTATAGATTATTTTTTTATTAAAAGATGCATAAAAAAAAAAAATAAAGAAAATCATACTAGCTAAAATATAAAAAAGCATTTTAGAAATACTATTATGACCAATATCTATAAGCAGAGTTTTATATAGATTTTGGTTGCTTAAAATCAGATAAAGTAAAATAAGTAAAAACTTAAATATTATTTTTTTTTCTTTTTCTAAAATAGATAACATTATAAAAGGATCAATAAAAATTCAGAATAATTTAGTTNTTCTAATATTACTATTTTAATTTAAAAAAATATAATTATAGATAAAAACTAAGTATAGTTACCGAACTTATTTGCAAATAATATTGCATAAATGACTAAAGAAAATAAACTGAAAAACATTACCGATTTAGATTTTTTTATTGGAANTTTATTTTCTCTAAAAAACTGAGAAAACATAATTAAAATNGGAACTAATAACCCAGTTACGATTCTTGAATGAGCACCTGTTCCTAGTAAAGTATAGAACATTGAATAACATATGATATAAAATGTAGTTATTATAAAAATAATTTGTGAGCTTTGAAATTTTCTATTTGGTATAATTATAAAAAATAAAATAATGTAATAAAAAAATAATAAAATATGAAGTTTAAAAAAGTAATAATTAAACAAAAAGAATGATGACAAAATAGTTGTCATTGTTTTTAGATAGCCATGATTGANTGTGTAATCACTAATCCATAATAATAATGGGTACTCTGTTAAATTCTGAAAATAAAAATTTCCATTAATTGAAACAACATATGAATACCATATGAAATAAGGTAAAAAAAATAATATAATTGATAAAATTATTTTTATGATGCTTTTAGGGTATAAACTTTTATTTTCNATAATGAATTTTTTTACTGAATAAATAGATATTAAAAAAACAAAAGATATAACAAATGATGCATAAGATAATAAAAACAAACCCAGAAAAAATGAATAGATTAAAATATTGCTTTTTTTATCTTTTATAATTTTTAATGCAAAATATATTGATATCACTGCATTAAATATATTTAAAATTGGTGTGTGCGGTGACCAAAAAAATTGATGAGTTATTTCATTAATTACTAAAAATTGTGCAAACCACAAGTACCATATTTTATAATGAAGAATATTAAATATTGAGTTTCCAAATATTTTAAAAAAAAAATAAATTGAAGAGAAAAGCAAAAAAAAATTAATAAGGATAAAACTAATATAAATTATTTTTGGATGAATTTTTATTTCCTCATTATTAATTTTTATTTTTTTTTTATAGATAGAATTTAAAGTTTCTGTAATCTTATTAATTGGAATAGCAATGAGGTGAGCAGCCCAAATCAAACCAGGACGAGCTGACCTGATGGAATTTTCTTCCAGTAATTTTTTAGGTTCAATAGCGTTTTTCATAAAATCTGCAGAATCACAATTCATGCTATGGCCCAAAAAAGAATTTATCTCAAAGTTTCTTACACAATATTTTTTTTGTTCAGAATCANTTACTTTTGGACCGATTAAAAGTAAAAACAAATAAAATAAAATTATTGACCAAAATAAAATAGGAAAAAATAATGATGGTATCTTTAATTGAATCATTAAAATATTTATTATTAATTTAACATAAAGTTTATTTGATATTATTGAGAAATTCTTAAATTATTTGTTTTTTCCACATTTTGAAATATTTTCCTTTTTTAGATAAGAGTTCTTTATGATTTCCTTCCTCTAATATTTTTCCTTTATCTAAAAAAATTATATTATCAGAATTTATAATTGTAGATAGTCTATGAGTTATAGTTAGGGTTGTTTTATTTTTTGAAATATTTTTTAGGTTTTTTTGAATTTCTTTTTCTGTATTTAAATCAAGTGCAGAAGTTGCTTCATCAAAAAATAAAATTTTAGGATTCTTTAATAAAGTTCTTGCTATTGATACACGTTGTTTTTCTCCGCCAGATAGTTTTAGACCTCTTTCTCCAACAATAGTATTATATTTATGAGGTAAACTCATTATAAAATCATGAATATTTGCATTTTTTGACGCTTGCATTATTTCTTCCTTTTTGGCGTTAGGATTTCCGTACTTTATATTATAGTAAATACTATCATTAAATAGAACAGTATCTTGGGGTACAACACCGATTATTTCCCTTAAAGATTTTTCTGAAATTTTAGATGAATCCTGATTATTTATTAGGATTTTTCCTGAACTAGGCTTATAAAAATTAAATAATAATCTACTTATCGTTGATTTTCCAGCACCAGTTTCTCCAACAATAGAAGTTTTTTTACCATCAGGAACATTGAATGAAATATCTTTTAAAATTTTTCTTTCTGCGTCATAAAAAAAAGAAACATTGTTAAAAGTAATACTCATTTTAGAATCCAGAATTAAACAATTTTTTTTTAATTCTGATGACTCAACCTTTTCATCTAGAAGTGTGAACATATTTTCCATATCTATTAAGGACTGTTTTATTTCTCTATAAACAGAACCAAGAAAATTAAGCGGTTGATAAAGTTGTAGCATATATGCATTTATAACTATAAAGGCACCTATACTGATTGTTCCATTTCTTATTTCAAATACAGACATAGTAAGCATAACTATTATTCCAATCATGATGATAATTGTTTGGCTAATATTTAAAAATGATAAAGAATATCTACTACTGTTAGCTGCTATTTCATATTTCTTNAAAGATAAGTCCAGTCTGTTATATTCATGTTTCTCATTACCAAAATATTTGACAGTTTCGTAATTAATTAAACTATCAATTATTTTTGTACTAATCAGATTATCTGCATTATTCATTTCTCTTCGAAATTTAACTCTCCATGAAGTGATTNTAAATGTAAAAATCGTATAAATGATTATTGTTAGAATAATCACAAAAGAAAANCTAAAACCATAAAGAGAAAATAAAATAACAGAAACTAATATTATCTCTATGAGAGTAGGGATAATATTAAAAAATACATATCTTAATAAAAAATCAATCCCCTTAGTCCCCCTATCAATGAACCTGCTTAATGATCCAGTCTGTTTGTTTAGGTGAAACTGTAATGGTAATGAATGTATATGTTCAAAAACCTTTAATGAAAGCAACCTTATTGCGTTTTGAGACACTTTTGAAAAAAAAGTATCTCTTAATTCTCCAAAAACAAAAGATGAAATTCTTGCTAAACCATACGCAATTATTAAACTTATTGAAATAAGCAAATATTCATTGATACCGTTCTCACCAGTATTATTAAGTTTTGGTAATGAATCTACTGTTTTACCTAATATAATGGGTGTTATAAGGCCAAAACCTTTTGAAATTATCATACAAAAAACAGCAAAAATAACTCTAAGTTTCAAATCATACCTTTTGCTAGACCACAGGTATGGCTTTAATAATCTAAAAATCTTATAGTATCTTTCATTTTTCATTTAAGACAATTCAGTATTTTATGATAAATAATAGATTGATTTATCTATTTCCAATATTCTTTACTCATTTCATTTATAATTTCTACACTATTTTCAAGAGAAACGGAGTCTATTTTTATTTCACTTTTTTCATTTTTCTTTTGATAGTATGTTCTCTTTTCATAAAGCTTATCATAGTGAAATTCTAACAAACTTCTGACAAATATATCATATTCTTTCATCAATAAATTATTGTTTAGACTTAAATAATCTCTTTTAGTTAAAAACTTTTTTAAAAATAATATTGATTCTTGAATTAAATTAATATTTTTAACAAAATAGTCATAATCTTTGAGAATAAAATTAGTTCTTTCACTTCTTGNAACACTTAATTTAAGAATATTCCCAACAATCATTTTATCAAATAAGTTTTTAGGTATTGATAGTTTACCAATTTTATTACTTTCAGATTCAACCCAAATACGATTTTTAGATTTTATCTTGGATAATTCATGCCATATTCTTGTTTCAAATTTTTTTTGAGAGGGTTGCTCAATATTAGGGATATTACCAAGTAAGGAACCTTTATGTTGAGCGAGCATTTCTAAGTTTATAACGTTTTCTTTTTTTCTTGCTTCTTCTAAAAAAAAAGTTTTCCCTGAACCTGTNAGGCCACTAAGTATATTAAAGTTNTAACTTTGAACTTGTTTATTAAAAAAATCGTTTACAAAGCTTCGAAAAGATTTGTAACCTTTACTCAAAATACTTACATCATAACCAATTTTTTTTAAGACTAAATATAAACTCAAAGANCTTAGTCCGCCTCTCCAGCAATAGATTAAAATTTTATCTGATTTCTTAAAAGAGATAGTTTCTAAAATTGTGCTTATATTTTTGGTTATTAATTGTGCACCAATTTTTCTGGCAAGAAAAATATTTTCAGTATATATTTTACCGACTTTATCTCTTTCAGAATTGTTAAGTACTGATAGATTTTTTGATAAAGGAATTGAATCCTCCTCAAACTCTATAGGAGACCTAACATCAATTATAGTGTTAAATTCTTTTAAAGTATCTGAATTAAAATCTACTTTTTTTATATAAAAAGTACTATCTTTCACTTGAATCTGTTTATTTATGATATTTACTTATATTGCCATTACTTATATTATTTTTATTTTTAATTAAGAAGAAGAATTTTCAATAATTGAAAAATAGAATTTTTTTAAAAAAAATTATAAGTATATTAATTTATTTGTTTACTCTAGATATTTGCTCTTTATGAATTTAGAAAATATCAATCTCGATAATATAAATCTAAGTATAGATAATAAATNTATTCTAAAAGATGTAAATTTAAATATTGAAAAAAATGAGAAAATTGCATTAATTGGCCCTTCAGGTTCAGGTAAATCTCAATTACTTTTAATCATGGCATTAATGAATAAACCAACAAATGGTATAGTTAAATATAATCGAATTGACCCATGGAAAACTAAATCCTCCATACTTAAAAAAATAAGAAAATCTTACTTTTTTGTTCCACAAAACCTTCCTTTACCTTTAAAACAAAAAGTAGTTACATCAATTCAAGCNGGGTACATAACTAATTGGTCTTTATTGAAAGTAATACTATCATTGATCTATCCCTTTAAATATCAAGAAATTCAGAGTGTATTAGATGATTTAGAGTTAAAAGATAAATTATTAGAAAAAGTAGAGAATCTTTCTGGAGGGGAAAAACAATGTATTTCATTGGCACGATTATTTGTATCTGATGCTAATATTATGATTGCTGATGAACCATTAAATTTTTTAGATCCATCAAAATCAAAGTTAATTTTAGCTAATATTTTAAAATATTATAAAAAGAATAACTCTACATTACTTTGTAGTTTACATCAGCCAATTTTTGCCAAAAAATATTTTGATAGAATTATTGCTATTAAAGACGGGCGAATTTTTTTTGATATTCCATCNAGAAATTTAAATAAAAAATTAGTTAATGATTTATATAATTGAGAGAAATGAATAACAAAATTAAATTTTTTAATCTAATTGTACCTTATAAATTTTTTTTATTCATAATATTTTTTTCTATAATAATTTCTTCTTTATTTTCAGTGATATCTAAATCAAGTTTAATTTTATCTATAGAGAGTTTAGAAAATCTATTATTTTTTATCAAATCATTTTTTCCTATTGAATTTAATTGGGATCTTTTTGTTGAAATAGGTAACAATATTTTAATAACCGTGAGCATCGCAACAATAAGNCTTTTTTTATCTTTAATTTTAGCAATCCCAATTTCTNTTGTTGGTTGTCAAAGTATNTCTAAATCATTGTTATTTNNGGGTAAAATAAGTAATAAAGGCTCAATTTCAAGATTTCTATTAAGAACTAATTTAGTATTTTTAAGAAGTCTCCCAGAATTGATTTTAGCAATAATTTTTATAAGGATATTTGGCTTAGGAGTTACAGCAGGGATTTTTGCTATAGTTTTTACGTATGTGGGTTTTATTTCTAAAGTTTTTATAGAAATAATTGATTCATCCAATACACACCCTTATAAAAACCTAATTTATAACGGAGCTAGTAAATTTAAAGCTTTTCTGTATGGAATATTACCTCAATGTTCTAATGATCTAATTTCATATATTTTATTTAGGTGGGAATGCGCACTAAGAACATCAATTATTTTAGGAGTCGTTGGNGCTGGGGGAATTGGGCAACAATTAGATTTTGCCATTAAAATGATGGCTTTAAAAGAAGTTTCAACAATCATTATTTGTCTCATATTTCTAGTTTATATTTCTGATATTTTTTCATATTGGATAAGAAGAGTTTTTTGTAAATAAAATAGATGAGTATATTTTATCAAAAAACCTTAATACTCATAATTATATTAGCTTTATTAATGGCGAGCTTTATTTTGCTTAATTTAAATTTAATAGAATTATTAAATTTAAATAATTGGTTAAATCTTTTATCTTTTTTTAAAGAATTCTTAAGACCTGATTTGTCTTATGAATTTATTCGTAATTTATTTTTTTTAGCTTTAGAGACGTTTTCAATGTCTGTAATTAGTACTTTTTTTGCATTTATATTTGCAATTTCAATAATGATTTTTTCTGACTTTAAAAACCCTCTTATAGGATTAATTATTAATTCTTGTCTGAATTTTTTGAGATCTATCCCAGAATTAATATGGGCACTTCTTTTACTNGTTGCATTCGGTTTGGGACCATTTACGGGAACATTAGCACTTTTTTTTCATACCTTTGGAATCCTTGGAAAACTTTTTATAGACATATTTAAAAACGTCCCAAANGAAAATAAAACTAGTTTGTTTATATCTGGAAATAACAAAATAAAAATTTTTTTATACCAAACTTTCCCTTTAATCTTTCCTCAATTACTAAATTATACTCTTTATAGGTGGGAAAATAATATAAGAGCTGCGAGCATTTTAGGAATAGTAGGTGCGGGTGGGCTGGGTCAAATTTTATACTTTAATTTAAGTTTATTTCATTATGAAAAAGTNGCAACAATTCTGATTTTTATANTAATAATGATTTTTTNTGTAGATAACTTGAGTTTTTATATTCGAAAAAGGTTTGCATAAAGTAATTTAGTTANGTTTTTAAGCTATAATTATTTGATGATTTACTTATAAAATGGCATATAGTTTGCTTTTTTAATATGTGTACACGAAAACTGACATAGATACACTGCTACAAAANGTGTTGCAGGATAAAACCACATATATTTTAAAGAANNTAGATTCTTTAAAAAAACCATCAGTTNTTTCAGAAATAAAGTCAAAAATAATAAGAGATGAAGAGTTTTTTTCTCATGGAAAACCCGAGATCGACGCGGGTTTTCAGGCAAGCTCTTCTATTAAAATAAATGATAATCAAAACCAAAATCAAAAAATAGATGATCTATTAAATAAGGTGTTAAAT
>NHJI01000021.1 GCA_002169685.1 Rickettsiales bacterium TMED211
TTAAAAATCACTAAATGAATTACGGAGAAACATATAATGGGTCTGTTAATTTAAATACATGAAAAAAAGTTAGAGAAATTATCCCTGTTAAAACAAGGTAATACAATGTTGGAATTATAGTAATACGAAGTATTAATCCCTCTTTTCCTAGTAAACCAACAGTAGCTGAGGCTGCTACAACATTATGTATTGCAATCATATTTCCTGCTGCTGCACCAACACTTTGTACGGCAACCATAAGAGCTCCTGACAATCCTAGAAAATTCGCTGTCTCAAATTGAAATTGACTAAGCATTAAATTACTTACAGTATTTGATCCAGCCAGAAAAGCACCTAATGCCCCTATTGTTGGTGCAAACACTGGGTATATTTGTCCCATTAAACTTGACATTCCTTGAGCCATAGCGATTGGCATACTAGCTATTTCATTTGAGTTTATACCTGAATTAATCATAATTCTTACCAAAGGGACTGTAAATATCAAAACAAATCCTGCACTTAAAATAGTTCTTGTTGAATCTTTTATAGCTTTAGAAACTTCATTCAAACTCATTTTATGAAGAACAAACGTTAATAGACATGCTGTTATCAACATTCCACCTGGTAAATATAAAATTTGAAAATTAGCACTTATTTTTTCTTCATTTAGTATATCAGAAAAATTAATGTTAATTGATTTTAGAAAGTTAGTTAATGGTTCAAATGTTCTGGATATAACAAGAATAATTGCAAGAAAAATATATGGGAACCATGCCATAAAGTGACTAATATTTTTACTTGTCATGCTATCACCAGATATTTGAATATTTCCAAACCATGTAGAAGGCCATTTGGATGTATGATTAAAATCCCATTTATCTTTAGGAGTTAAAAAATTAAATTTTATTGCAATTGTAACAACTGCTAAACCAAATAATCCGCCTATAATTGAAGGAAACTCGGGTCCAAGAAAAACTCCCGTAAGAGCATAAGGAATTGTAAAACTTAATCCTGCAAATATTGCAAAAGGAAGAATAGATAGCCCTTCAACCCAAGACTTATTTCTTCCAAAAAATCTAGTCATGATCATTATTAATAAAATTGGCATAAAAGTTCCGCAAATAGCATGAATTATTGCAACTTCAGATACTACTATTCTAAAAAAAGATTCCCATTCGAGACCTTTATTTAGAAGTTCTTCAGTTAATACAGCTTTATCTAAGCCGCCCTGAACTCCAACAATCATTGGAGTTCCAACTGCACCAAAAGAAACTGGAGTAGACTGAATCATCATGCCAAAAACAACTGCAGCTAATGCAGGAAAACCTATAGCAACCATTAGAGGTGCAGCAACTGCAGCAGGCGTCCCAAAACCTGATGCACCTTCTATAAAACATCCAAACAACCAAGCTATCAAAATTACTTGAATACGTCTATCAGGACTAATACTTGAGAAACCCTTTCTCATAGTCATTATTGCACCAGAGTATTTCAAAGTATTGAGCAACATAATAGCACCAAAAATTATCCATAGAATACCTGCAGTTATAATCAAACCTTGAAAAGCCGAGGCTAAAATTCTTGAACCACTTACACCCCAAATAAAATATGCTATTGAACAAGTGGCAATAAAGACTATTGGCATGGCTTTTTTAGCAGCTAAACGAAAACCTAAAAGAAATATGCCTGAAAATAAAATTGGTGCAAAGGCTATCAAGGATAATATTTCGTTTTTCATATTCATTGCGTCATCTTTTTTTTGAAANATCTTAAAAAAAGGTTTCTATTTTATTATATTATACAATTAATAATAATGTCATTACTTGAGAAATGTATACTTTAATACTATNCTTTATCAAATATTTTACATTTAAATAATATATAATTTTTTTTATTACGTTATATTCAGTTATGTTTTTATACAAAATTGAAAAGCTAATAGAAAAAAAATCTATACTCTTTTATTATTTAAGTCATTTCTTATTGAGACTAGGTTTAGGAATAGCTTTCATTATACACGGTGTAACTAAGTTTCCTTTACCACCACAAAAGTTAATTGATTATTTTGGTTTCAACCCTGCACTAGCATCACTGGTAGCAATCTCAGAGGTAGCTTCAGGGTCAATAATAATTATTTCAGGTTTCATAAAAACTTATATTGGAAGTTTGTTAACCAGAGCTTCTGCTTTAGTGATTTTGGTAATAATGAGTTGTGCTTTTTATTTTGCACATCAAGATTGGTTTATTAATTCAAAGTTATTTACNAGCGAGCAATTTTTTTTATTTATATTAGGTTTCTATTTTTTAATAAATGGGAACGAGAAATATTAATTTAAATCAGGTTATAATTATAATAATTCTTATTTTTTTTNTAGTGGGATATTCTAAAAAGTGTAATTTTAATTTTAAAAATTTCCTATTAGTTTTTTCTTAGAACCAATCTATTTATTGGCATTTTAAAACAGCTATCACCTCCATGGATTTGTTTAGAAAAATAATTTTCTAATTTAACTAACATTTTACTTTTTCCTTTTGAGGAAAGTACAAAAGAAGCATAAAAAAAACCAGCAACCTCTTGGGCGAGTATCTTAGGAGGAGCACAAAAACTTAAGAGATGTGGAGTAATATTTACCTTTGGCTCCTCAAATGTTTTTTTAACCAGTTCATTTAAACCTTCAACTGTTCTCACTCGTGAGTCACCAATTTCTATTTCACCATAATTTGGATGTTCTTGTTGNACACATTCATATATAATATTATGAATTTTATGATAACTAGAAGAGTTATTAATATCACCATCCGTTATTGCAGCAAATANCCCGCCCTTTGTTAACAATCGATTTATTGTAGTCAATACAGGAATAACTGGGTCCATCAAAGTCAAAGCCCAATGACAAAGAATCACATCAAATGATGCGTCAGAAAGAAAAAATAAATTTTGTGCCATACCATCATAAAGTTTAATCCCTTTACGAGGAAGTCTCTCACGCGCAAGTTTTAATTCTGCATTACTAATGTCAACGCCAGAAANAGTAAGTCTTTTATTAAAGCGTTTATANCATAAGTCTAAAAGAACTCCACTGCCACATGCNAAATCNAGAACTTTNAAATGATGCNTCTGATCAATTANATCAGCNANTAANTCATAACTATTTTTACCATTAATGTCACGACAGTTCCATGCAATGGTTTCTGTAAAACCAGCATTCTTATCATGAATATCATATAGATGATTCATTAACTCATTACCGTTNGGTNNTTGACCAGTTTCAACTTGATCAATCCATNTTGNAGNAATATTTTTAGATTGATTTTTATCAANAGAGCTCAATTTAAAAAAATCGATCATTTATAATTCNCTTTTTTATTTATTGGCCAGCAGATTGGATTTAATTCACTAGCTGCAATTTCACCTGGTTTAGTGTTCGGAATAAATTTTTGCCAGTCACCTGATACCATAGTTGGTTTATCAACTACACGTGCNCCATCTGCAAAAAATGTGTTAGCTAAAACAACACGTGTTCTTGTTGTTCTATTTNTAGAAGCAGAATGAAAACATAAATTATGATGAAAACTAACCTCACCAGNTTCAAATGCTTTTTCTTCCAGTAAAACACCCTCAGCNTTAAAAATATCAGATATTTGTTTATCATAACTTGTATCAAATTTATTAAAGTTTATTTCTTTCACTAATTCATAAACACTTANTGGTTTTGCAAATACTAAAGGACCCATTTCAATCGGAATAGGTTGAGCTGGGATCCATGCAGTTACAACATCATTTGTTGCCAACGGAAAATGGTGATCATCATAATGCCATGGTGTCCTTCCACAACCTGGTTCTTTTGCTAAAGCATTGTCGTGATAAAGGCGAACTTTCTTCACACCTAACAAATCTGCACAAATCTTTGCAATACGACTACTGAGAACATATTTTCTAATTAAAGTATTCTTTAACCACATCATCTCAAGACTTAAAAATCGATTTTTTTTNTTTTTGGTATTATTAAACTCTTTATTTAAAAGCATTAATAACTCTTGTCGTAATTTACTTACTGCAATTGGTGATAAAACATTTCGTAACTTGATAAAACCTTCTTTTTGAAAGGATGTAATTTGTTTATCAGTTATTTCATAGGGTAAAGATAACTCAGCTTGTATATCACTCTCTGATATCATATCAAACTTTTGTAAAGCTGGAAGTTCTATAGAAGAATCTTCAGAGTATTCTGCTTCGTCATAAGCTAAACTTACATACCAATCCCACCAAGCTTGATTATCCTGTTTCCATGCCTGATTTATACCATGATCCTCAGCATTCTCTCCAAGAAGAACTTTATTTATCGGATATCTTTTTTTATTCATAGTTTTTCTTTTAATACAGAATTTTATCAATAGTTATTATCAAATATGGTAATTTAAATTTAGGATTAATTTAGTTAACCAAAATTTGACATTAGTTTATTTTGTTAAGGTAAAAAAACTTCAACAAAAAAATTATAACACCTAAAAGCTCAAATAAACATACGATATTGATTTAAAAGTAGATTATTCTTTTTTAAAACTTTATTTTTAAGATTATTAATTTAATTTCCCTTTTAACATTAACCAGAACTCATTATAATGCGCATCGTTAAAATTTCTTAAATTTTCAAAAATAGCGTGTTGATCTGAATTATTAATATCAATTTTTATTCCCCATAATGACTTATCATCATAGGGAAGTGTTCCATAACGTAAGTCTGCTATCATATATTTATAATCATTATGTATATAGATATAGTCTTGAGCAAAATAAGAAAAACGTCTTATATCTTTTCTCTGTACAGAGTTAATTCCTAGCTCTGAAAAAACCGTTTCTTTGTTAATGACATTTACATTAATACCTTCTTTAAAAGAAGGTTTTGAGAATAATGGCATATNNACAGCATCTACGTAGTATTTTCCACCTGANTGATACACACACCTCCANAAAAAATTATTCCCAATAGTAGGNTTTAATANTATTCGTTTTATCTCATGNCCCCTATCATTCGCNATACTTTCAACATANCTTNNNACTTGTTCGTGNTTAATTAAACCAAAAAAAAGGTATAAAAAAGAAAAAAAAGTTCCAATACGAATTAAAAAAGAAGATCTACGANAAAAACAANAANCTAAAAAAAAAAGNAGTATAGTAGTNTAGATTGGGTCAATTATTGATATTATATTCCAAGANACCCTNAAATCAGAAAAAGGCCATAAAAGCCTTGTTCCATAACTTGTGCATGCGTCAAGAAGTCCGTGACTTGAAAACCCAATAGTTGTATGTAAGTATAGATTCCTAAAAGAAAGCTTGTTTTTAAAAAATATATATAAAAAAAGTGAAACAAATAAACCTCCTAAAGGAGCAAAAAATAAGGAGTGGGTAAAGTGCCTATGATATTCAATAAATAATAGTGAATCATTTGCTGATCTTATAAAGGTATCNAAATCTGGAGCCATTCCTCCAACAGCTCCACAAATAGCAGCAATTTTTAATGTTTCTTTTCTTGAAAAAGAACAAGCAAGGCTGGCACCTAAAAGTCCTTGTGTAAATGGATCCATATTACTTTATTTTATTAAATTTAATACTTTTTGATAAAAAATTAATTTTAATTTTTCTTATTTTATAACACTTAAAAAATTCTCAATGTTGAAAAGATTAATTTTTTTTATTTTTTATGAAATTTTTTATTTATGTATTAATAACTTCAAATCAATGTATATTTTAGCTTTTTAATCTTCATTATAATATTTTAGTGCTGAAATCCTCAATTAAAACTTTGGCTAGAAACCTAGGGTTTAATCAAATTAATCATTTGAGTAGTAGTTTATCTTCGCACTCTTTTAAAAATGAGATTTTGGCAGGAATGACTGTTTCTCTAGCATTAGTGCCTGAAGCAGTTGCATTTGCCTTTGTTGCAGGCGTAGCACCTCTTGTTGGTCTTTACGCTGCATTTATAGTAGGATTGATAACTGCATTATTTGGTGGAAGACCAGGAATGATTTCTGGTGCTACAGGTGCTCTTGCAGTAGTTATGGTTTCATTAGTTTCAGTTCATGGTGAGCAATATCTTTTTGCTACAGTTATATTAATGGGTTTAATACAATTACTGGCAGGGATATTTAAATTAGGTAAATTTATCCGTATGGTTCCTCAGCCTGTTATGTTAGGTTTTGTTAATGGTCTAGCTATTGTGATTGGATTAGCACAATTAGGGCAGTTTAAAATAAAAGATAGTGAAGGTAATATAAGCTGGATGCAAGGTGATATGCTCATAAATAGTATTGCTTTAGTCGGTTTAACAATGTTTATTATCTGGATAACCCCAAAATTAACAAAATTAGTTCCAGGTCCGCTCATAGCAATTTTAATAATTTCTATTATTGTTTCCTTCATAAATCTTAATGTACCTCTTGTAGGGGATTTAGCTTCAATATCAGGTGGTTTACCAGAGTTTAATTTACCTATAATCCCTTTTGAAATGAAAACTTTAATAATCATTTTTCCTTATGCTATTATACTTTCTTTAATTGGGTTAATTGAAAGTTTATTAACATTAAACTTGGTAGGCGAAATAACTGGAAAACAGGGCGGAGCTAGTAAAGAATGCCTAGCTCAAGGTTCTGCTAATTTGATTACAGGTTTTTTTGGAGGAATGGGAGGCTGTGCAATGATTGGTCAGTCTATGATTAATGTTAAATCAGGTGGAAGAACAAGGTTATCTGGTGTATCAGCAGCAATCTTCCTACTAGTTTTTATATTATATGCTTCATCATTAATAGAATTAATTCCTTTAGCCGCATTAATCGGTGTTATGTTTATGGTGGTAATAGGAACATTTGCATGGCATTCCATTAAGTTATTAAAAATTGTGCCAAAATCAGACGCACTTGTTATTATTTTAGTGACATTTGTGACTGTTTATGCTGACCTAGCCGTCGCAGTAATAGTTGGAGTCATCTTTTCAGCTTTAGTTTACGCTTGGAATGCTGCTTCAATAATAAGGGCTACTGAACGAACTTCAAAAAGTGAGTTAGGCGCTAAAGTTTATGAAATAGAAGGTCCACTTTTTTTTGGCTCTGCACAAAGTTTTAAAGAAATTTTCAAAATCGAAAATGATCCAAGTTTAGTGATACTTGACTTTGCAAAATCGAGAGTAGTTGATCAATCAGCACTCAAAGCGATTGAAGATATTGCTATGAATTATTCTNTATCGAATAGAACTGTCAAACTCAGGTGTCTGAGCAAAGATTGTCATAAATTATTAACTGATTCAGGGCAATTAATTGTTGATAGTGATAACGACCCTGAGTATGGAATTGCTGTAGATTATGATGTTAAACTGGGAAGAATTAGTGGATANTTTTAATATTATAATAACAAATAAATCAAATGAAGCTGAATAAACCTTGAAGAAATCAGACCAGATAAAACTGGGTCTGAGTAAAATAACTATATTTTTTTATTTAATATTTTACTAACTTTTCACAGAATTTATTTACAATGTCATAGAATAATGTAATTCTTCAAAGTGATTTTAAATCAAAATTAAACTTACAATAATTAAATTATTAGTTCAAGAAAGATATTATGAACGCTTTATTGGCAAAGGTAGTTAATAGAAAAATTCTTNTGATAGCAAACGAAGGTAGGCTTTTAAAAAAGTGTATTCTTGGTTTTTTAATTCTAGTTTTTTCTTTTCAGTCAANTGATTTTGGACATGTTGTTAGGGAGTTATTAGTTGAAGCNTATCTTCAAGTTTCTATTTTTGTTGGTTTTACCTTATTTATCTTTATAGGNTTAGACTCTTTGACAAAATTTAATATTTCAGACTTTTTAAAAAAAACTAAAAATGTGCATGTTATTTTATGTTCAGTTTTAGGAGCACTTCCAGGTTGTGGTGGGGCAATTGTAGTTGTAACACAATATATTCAAGGAAGGGTAAGTTTTGGTTCTCTTGTTGCTGTTTTAACATCAACGATGGGAGATGCAGCATTNCTTCTTTTGTCTAAAGAGCCTTCANAAGGGCTATTAGTTTTTTTAATAGCAGCTATCACTGGTATCGTNTCTGGATATTTAATTGATTTANTNAGGAAAAAGAAATATTTTAAAACAGATCAAAATTTAAAAGTTGTATTTGAAAAAATAAATATCACGTGGGTGTCAAGATTTAACATACTTTGGTTGATAGTATTTTTTCCAGGTTTGTTTGTGGGTTTTTTGCTGGCCTTACAAATTGATATTGAAAATTATTTGAATTTTTCAAATAGTTTTAATATCGTTGAACTAATTGGTTCAATTGGTGCAATTATTTCAATTTTCATGTGGGCATTAAATCCATTAAGTGACTTCCAATGCTCAACAGAAAAATCTCGTTCATATTTGTCAAGAGTAATTGATACTACAAACTTCGTAACTACATGGGTAATATCTGCTTTCATNATATATGAAGGTTTTATATATTTTACTGCTATAGATTTAAGTCTACTTTTTAATGTTTGGACTCCATTAGTACCAATTATTGCTATTTTATTTGGGTTTATTCCTGGTTGTGGTCCACAGATTCTTGTCACTACTTTTTATTTAAATGGTATTATTCCCTTTTCAGCTGAATTAGGAAATGCAATTTCAAATGATGGAGATGCGTTATTTCCAGCGATAGCTTTAGCGCCAAAAGATGCTATCATTGCGACTNTATATAGCGCAATACCAGCAATAATAGTAGCATATTCCTATATGCTCTTATTTGAAATATAAATTGGTCCANTTTTATGTTTTTAATTAATAGCAAAACTATCCAGAGCAAAGCATNGTAAGAGATGAAATAGGCCAAATTTTTGGATTTTCATAAACAATTTCTCTAAATTAAATGTAATCTTATTCAATAAAACATTAATAAATNTGCTATAATATTTTTTTAACAACCAAAGGGTTATATTTATGGCAAAAGGAATGGATAGAAAAAAGGATCAAAAAAAAGTTGGTAAAACTTTAAAAGAAAAAAGAGCTGCTAAAAGAGAAAAAAGATAATAATAATATATATATTTGGCAATGAACAACTAAAGTTTATTTAACCGTCTCTTTTTATAATATGAAACCCAAAATCAGTTTCAATTGGCTCGGAAATTTGATTTTCTTTTAATGAAAATGCTGAGTCTTCAAACTCTTTAACCATCATACCCTTGCCAAAATTTCCAAGAGCTCCTCCACTAGATGCTGATGAACAATCAGAATTTTTAAGGGCTATATCTGCAAAAATTTCTGGGTTTTCCGTAACTTCTTTATGTAATTTATTAATTTTTTTTAATGCTTCATCTTTAGTNAAATTAGATCTAGAGTTTTGAGAATCTTTATGCATTATTAATATATGTGAAGCTGAAATTGTTTTACTCATAAAATTATTGTTGTTTAGTATTAATTTTTTTACTTAATAAGCTTAAAATAAACACTATGGATATTAAAAAGTATATCATCTTATACATAATAGCATTAAACATGAAATAATAAATAGTTAATGGAAGTAAAAGTGAAATAATAAAAAAAATAGAGTTAGTAACAAAATATATATTGGAAATGTTTGTCCTTATGTTTACTTTTTTGAAGTTATTATAAAGAAGTGGAATTGATATTGATGAAATAACGGCTAAAAAGAAAAGAAGAAGATTAATACTATAATTACTACTAAAATCTATAAAAATAAAAAAGATGATTGAAAGCACTATAGTAAAAAAACTGAAGTATTGTAAAACTTTTTCTCTACCAACTAATTCAAAGACAAAATTTAAAAAAATTGAACCAATGAAAATAAATATGATGTGCACGAATTGTATTTCGGAAAAAAACATATTTTTTGATAGCACTACTCCTGGTAACCACAAATTAAAACAAAAAAGAAATATGAACATCCAAGGTACTAAAGCAAATATATTTTCAAAAAAAATTTTAGAAAAGAAGGTTAGGTTATAACCTTCAAGAAAAGAATTTCTATCAATAACTGTGACTTTGATGTCTTTGCTTTTTATAGTTAAAATAAAATATATTAATAACGAACTAATAATTAGGAAAATATATCCTAATTTCCATCCCCAATCATTTAATTCTGAATTTGATAAAACCTGATTTAAGAAAACAGCAAAAAGCAACCCAAAAAAGATTCCTATCATTGGAAAAATGAAACATTTAATAGCACTTATTTTTGAGTCTTTTTTTTCTACAAAATCTAAAAAGATAATATTATTAATAGAAAAAATAAATCCAGAAACTAATCTACTGATAATTAATAATAATAAATTAAACCAAATAAAATCATTAGAACTTATCATAAATAATGGCAAAATACTTACGATTGGCAGGTATATTAAAAGCATTTTCTTTTTGTCATATTTTATTTCATTAAAACGCTTAAAAAAAAGAGGAGCAACAAATGGTCTGATTAAAAATGACAAACAAATTATTGATAACAATACAAAAATTGAAACTCTATGGTCATTAATATTAAAGAGGAATATAGATAAAAAAGGTACTAACGAGAAACTTATGGCTGAGTCTATTCCATCTAAAAAAGAAAAAAAATCATTAGATGAAATTATTTTAGTCTTGGTGGTTATTTGAGATTTTTTTTTCATTTTGCATTTTAGATAATATTGTTAAAAATTTTATAATATCATTAATCTTATCATCTATATTAGTCCATTTTTTTAAATATAAAAGTTTATTATCTGGCCTTATCTTTAATAAGTTAGAGTTTTTTGAAACTAGATTTAAAAGTTTTTGTATATTATTAAATCTATTATTTCTGAATGAAATTGTAAACCCCTTACTTCCCATATCAACTTTATTGATATTTGAAATTCTACATAAATTCTTTATTTCAATCAACTTAGTTAAATTAATTAATTCTTCTGGAACATTCCCAAATCTATCTTTTAATTCTAATAAAATTTCTTTGATTTTAGAAACACTATTAATAAATGAGATTCTTCTGTAAATATTAAGTCTCATTTGAAGGTCAGGAATATATTCTTTTGGAATATATACCGAAAACCCTATATTAATTTGAGGTGACCAATCATTACTGACACTTGATTGTGATTTAGTCTCATTTATAGCGTCTTTTACCAATTTTTGATATAACTCAATGCCTACTTCTCTAACATGTCCAGATTGTTCTGAACCTATCAAATTTCCAGTTCCTCTTATATTCATGTCATGTGAAGCAAGAGAGAACCCTCCTCCTAAAGTGTCTAGATTTGCAATAACATTAAGTCTTTTATTTGCTTCAGTGCTCAGTATTTGGTTATCGGACAATACTAGATAAGCATATGATTGAACATCTGATCTTCCAACCCTTCCTCTTAATTGATAAATTTGAGATAAACCAAAATAATTTGGTTTTTCTATTATTATAGTATTAGCATTAGATACATCTAAGCCAGATTCAATTATAGATGTAGATATTAAAATTTTAATCTTATTCTCAAAAAAAGAACTATAAATATCATTTAATTGTTCACCAGAAAGTCTCCCATGGACAATCTCACAAGATACTTTTGGTAGAATCTTCGATAATTTTTCTTTAATTCTATTTAAATCTTTTATTTTAGGAGAAACGTAGAATACTTGCCCTCCTCTTTCTATTTCATTCAGAATAGCATTTCTTATTGTTGTTTTATTGAAAATAGTTAAAAATGTTTTAATTGGAAGCCTATCAATTGGTGGGGTTTTTATTATACTTAAGTCTCTTATACCTAACAGAGATGATTGAAGAGTTCTGGGAATAGGTGTTGCTGTTAGAGTTAAAACATGAATATCAGATTTAATTTTTTTTAATTTTTCTTTCTGCTCTACACCAAAACTTTGTTCTTCATCAACAATCAATAAACCTAAATTATTAAAATTTATACTATGATTAAATAATGCATGTGTTCCAATTATAATTTTAATTGAATTATTTTCTATATTTTCATAAATGGATGTTTTCTCAGATCGTGATTCAAATCTAGTAATTTTTTTTATATTAATATTAAAATTTTCAAATCTAGAAATAAAACTTTTATAATGTTGATTAGCTAGAAGCGTCGTAGGACATAAGAAAATTACTTGATAATCATTCATTGCAGCAATAAATGCTGCTCTCATTGATATTTCAGTTTTACCAAAACCTACATCACCACATATCAACCTATCCATAGGTTTTCCTGAAGATAAATCATCTTCAACATCGTTTATAGCTTTGATCTGATCAGATGTTTCTGCATATTCAAATTTACTTGAAAAGTTTTCATACAAATCAAAATCTGGTACCATTATCCTACCTTTTTTTAATGCACGTTCAGCGGCAATCTGAATTAGATCGTGTGCAATTATCTTAATCTTATCTTTTATTACCGATTTTCTGAGTTGCCAGTTTGATGAACCCAATTTATCAAGAGATACCGGGTTATCTTTATCTCCATAACGACTA
This sequence comes from Rickettsiales bacterium TMED211, assembly GCA_002169685.1. The sequence continues at coordinate 12,468 of NHJI01000021.1, forward strand.
ATTAAATCTAAGTTCTCAACAGGTATAAAGAGTTTGTCCTTATTATAATATTCAATTTCAACACACTCATGGATATTTAGATATAATGGGATATTCTTAAGTCCAATATATTTACCAATACCATGTTCATGATGAACAATTAAATCTCCTTCATTTAA
>NHJI01000022.1 GCA_002169685.1 Rickettsiales bacterium TMED211
TCTTTATATTATTTTTAAATATTTCTTTTTTAAAAGATCCAATGAAGTCTCTGATCGATATTTCTGCAGTTAGATTCTTCAGTTTTTCTTGATCTACAGTGAAGAAAATAATTATTACTCCTAATAATAATATTAAAATCTTTCGCATTTAGCATTCACAACTAGTATTTCACAAAGCTCTAGGAAAGAAGTACCGTTTGCTAAAGCCATTTCTGGGAGAAGAGAACTTTCAGTTAACCCAGGTTGAGTATTTATTTCTAATAAATAAACCTCTTCTTTGTCTTCATTATAACGAAAATCACATCTACTTATACAATTACAACCAAGAGTGTTGTGAGCTAGAAGCGAATTTTCATATAATTTATTTCTTATTTTTTTTGATATAATTGGATTTTGTATATGACTTGCAACATCAATATATTTACTTTTATAATCATAAAAATCAAATTTCGATACAATTTCAGTAATACCGCAAATCTTTTCATCTAATATACCTACAGTTATTTCCCTTCCAGGTATAAACTCTTCTAGTAACACTTCTTGATCATCTTTATGATTTTTAAGTAAAACTGAAATTTCATTAGTATTTTCTGGATCTATTTTGTATATTCCCAGGCTAGAACCCCCATTTATTGGTTTCAAAATATGAGATGCTTTCAATTCAATATTCTCCATATCTTTGATAGTTGTTTTAATACCGGGAGGACAAAGAATCCCTTTTTGTTTGAAAACTAATTTTGAAAGAAATTTATCCATCCCAATCGACGAACTTGTTACACCAGAATGTGTATAAGGGGTTTTCAATAGATTAAGTATTGATTGGACTTGCCCATCCTCACCAAATTTTCCGTGTAGAGCATTAAATACTATATCTGGTTTAAAGGAATTCAAATCATTTATAAATTCATTTAAGTTGTCAGAAACATTTATAGTTTTAGTGATATATTTTTCTTTGAGCGTATTTTCAACTTGTTTGCCTGTTTTAATAGAGACTTCAAATTCTCCAGATAACCCACCAACTATAATTGCAATTTTTTTAATTTTTAATGAATTTACCAACTCTTATTATTTCCCAATCTAATTTAATTCCAGTTTCTGAATAAACCTTTTCCCTTACTTGTTCTCCAAGTAACTCTATGTCTAATGAGCTAGAATTTCCATTATTTATTAAAAAATTACTATGCTTCTCAGATATTTGTGCCCCTCCTAATTTTTTTCCTCTATAACCAACTTTATCAATTAGTTTCCATACCTTATATGATTCGGGGTTCTGAAAAGTACTACCACTTGTTCGCGAAGAAATAGGTTGAGTTTTTTTTCTTATCGTCGAGATTTTATTTATATAGTGCTGGATCTTTGTTGTATTTGATTTTTTTGCAGAAAATACTGCTGATACTATGATCCAATCTGACAAAATAGCAGTATTTCTATAATTAAACTTAAGATCTTCTTTTTTAAAAAAGAGGCATTCTCCGCTTCTATTAATAATATCAACGCTTATTAAGTTTTCACTTATAGTTTGACCAAAACATCCTGCATTCATTTTTAGAGAGCCACCAATAGTTCCTGGAATCCCAGAAAGAAATTCAAAATTCCCAATACTATTTTTTAAACAATATTTGATTAAGGTAAGATTTTTTAGACCACCACCAACTTTAATAACTTTTTTTTTTTTATCGTAAAAAAAATCACTAAAACCATTATTTAGTTTGATAACTACTCCACTCATACCCCCATCTCTGACTAATGTATTAGATCCTGATCCAATGACATATATTAGGATTTTTTTAGGTATTACTTTGAGAAATAAAGAAAGATCATTTAAACATTCTGGTTGAAAAAAAACTTTAGCTTTGCCGCCGGTTCCAAACCAGGTTTTTTTACCTATATTATAGTTACTTTGAATAATTTTTTTTTTTTTCAAAAATAGAAAAAGCAATTTTAATAGAAAAAAAAATTTTCGCATTATTTAGATTTCAAAAACATCGGAAGTGAATTTGCTAATTTTGTTATTGGTCCTGCTCCCAGAAAAATAATATTATCATTGGGTTGAATTTTATCTTTAATTTCAAAAAATAAACTTTTTTCAGAGCCTGCTAAATAAACTTCTTTTTTTTTTCTTTTTCTGATTTCCATAACAAGCTTTTTGCTATCAAAACCTTTTATTTTTTTTTCACCTGCAGCAAAAACTGGTAAAATAAAAATAAAATCTGCTTTTTTGAAACAACTTGAGAAATCTGAGAAGAGGTCTTTCAAACGTGAAAATCTGTGTGGTTCATAGATAGCTATGATTTTTCCTTTAGATATTTGTTTCAATGCTGTCAGTGTTGCTGATATCTCTTTGGGATGATGAGCATAATCATCAAATATCTTATTTTTATTTATTTTTGCAACTAAAGTAAACCTTCTCTTAACTCCTTTAAAATTTCTTAGTGCATTTTTAATTTGATTTTTTTTTACCCCAAGATTTAACCCAATACTTATTGCTCCTAAAGTATTTCTAAGATTGTGATCACCAAGAATCGGAACTATTATATTTTTTACTTCATCAGCTTTCTTAATATTAATTATTAAATCAAACTTAGTATAAAAAACTTCGTTTTTTTCAATTACTTCAATATTTTTTGCTGAAATTCCAGCATTTTTTGATAACCCAAATGTAATCACTTTCTTATTAGTCATTTTTTTTATTAAGGCTTTTAAGTTTTTATGATCAGCGCAAATTGATATAAAACCATAAAAAGGAATATTATCTGCATATTCAATAAAAGCTTTTTTTAACTTTTCAAATGTTCCATAAAAATCTAAATGTTCAGGGTCTATATTATTTATTAAACATATTGTTGAAGGAAGGTATGTGAAAGAACCATCTGACTCATCAGCTTCAGCTATAATCCAATCCCCTTTCCCTAATTTAGCATTAGTCTTATAATTATTTATGATGCCACCATTAATTACAGTTGGATCAAGTTTCGCTTGTTCTAAGATACACGAGACGAGTGAGGTTGTTGTTGTTTTTCCATGTGATCCAGCAATAGTCACTGATGACTTTAGGCGTAATATCTCTGCTAACATTTTTGCTCTAGGTAAAACAGGGATTTTATGCTTAATAGCCCTTAAAAGTTCAGAGTTATTTTTTTTAATTGCAGAAGAAATCACTACCAAATCAAAGTTTGTAATATCATTACTTGTATGACCAAAATTAATATTGATCCCCATTTTTTTTAATCTTATTGTATTAGGGTTTCGTAACATATCACTCCCAGAAACCTTAAACTTCATCTCATGAAGAATTTCAGCAATTCCACTCATTCCAATTCCCCCAATACCTATAAAGTAAAACTTTTTTTTTTCTAAGAGACTCATTTTTTTTTAACTTTTATTATTAAATCAATTATTTTTTGAGCTGCATTATTATTGGTAACTAATTTTTGTTTTTTTTCAATAAATCTTTTTTTATTTAAAATATATTTACTGATTACTTTAGAGATATCAGAAGTATTTAGTTTTTCTTCATTAATAATCATACAGTCATTATCTTTTGAGAATTGTTTTGCATTCTCATATTGATGATTATCTTTAGCAGTTAAAAGTGGGAATAATATACAAAATTTAGAGCAAGTGTTAATTTCAGCTAAGGTTGAAGCACCGCATCTAGAAATAATAATATCAGAATTACGCATCTCTTCAGATATATTTGTAAAGAAATCTTTAACGATGAAATCTATATTATTCCCCATATATAATTCCTGAAGCCCCTTAATATCTGCTTTGCGAGCTTGTTGAACTAAAGTCACTTTGTTTAGATCTTTTTTTTTTAATAAAGAGATTATTTCAGGAATAATTTTAGAAAAAACTGTTGCACCTTGACTTCCCCCCAATACCAAGATTTTTAATTTATTACTTATATTTTTAGAAATTTTTTTTTTTAAAAAAAAATCATTTCTAATAGGGATTCCAGTGTAAATTGATTTTTTTGGAGCATGGAGAGTCTTTTTAAAAGTTAATGCAATAAAATCAGAAAAATTTGATAGAAACTTATTTGCCTTACCCATAACAGCATTTTGTTCATGAAGAATTATAGGAACTTTTAATAACTTTGCAGCTAGTATGGGAGGAAGAGATGTATAGCCACCAAACCCTATAACTAAAGAAGGTCTTTCTTTTATAAAAAAGAATACTGATTCAATTAAACCTAAAAAAATTTTAACTAAAGAAACTGGAATTAATAAAAAATTTTTTGAGATAGATGAAGAGTTTATTACTTTACAAGTTAAATCCCTTGTTTCAAAAATATACTTACACCTTTTATCAGTAAGAATATGGTGATTAATCAAAAGACGACTCATTTCTTCAGATAAAGCAATTGCGGGAAAAACATGGCCTCCAGTTCCACCAGCAATTAATATAATTTTTATACTAGACAATTTAAACCCTAGTCCTTTTTTTTGTTAAAGATAAAATTGATCCTATGATTATTGAACATGAAAGAAGAGATGAGCCTCCATAAGATAAAAAAGGAAGAGTCATTCCTTTGGTAGGTATTAAATTCATTGCTGAAGAAATATTTATTAAAATTTGAAAAATAAATATCAATGATAAACCTGAAGTTGCCAAAAAAATAAATAGATTATCAATTTTTAATGTATTTATTGTTATCCTGTAAAATATTATTAAATAAATAAATATTATTAGGCATGAAAAAACGAACCCTAATTCTTCGCTTGCTATAGAAAAAATAAAATCTGAATGAGCATCAGGTAATTTTTTTGAAAAAGTTCCTGTTCCTATCCCTTTTCCAAAAAAACCACCACTAGACAAAGCATCTAGCGATAAATTTGTTTGATAGTTATCACCTAAACTTTTATCAAAAAAATTATTAATTCTAAACCTTATGTGACTATGATAAATATAGGAGAACATAGTAACAAGCCCTCCAAATATAATTAAAAAGAGTATTATTTTAATGGAAACACCTAAAAGAATTATTTGTGAGAACCAAGTTATAAATATCAGCACAAACATTCCAAAATCAGGTTGAGAAATTAGTGCTAAACTTATGAGAGAAAGAAGGATTATATTAATATTAAATGACATATCACTTTTTTTTTTGAATCTACTCAATAATAATGCACTGATAATTACATAAGCTGGTTTGATAAATTCTGAAGGTTGAACAGTAAATTGAAAAAGTTTTAACCAGCGTTTTGCACCTTTAGTCTCATTCGGAAGAAAAAGAACTATAAAACTTAAAATAAGACAAAAAATAAAAATAATTAATGACATAATAATTAAATTTCTTATCGATAAGGTTGAAAAAAAAAAAATTATAAAAATAGCTATTGGTAAAAATAACAGATGCTTTTTAATTAAATAATTATTTGCAAAATTATACCTTAATTCAATTCCGCTTGAACTGCTTAGAATTAATAAAATTCCAATTGATATTAGTGTTAAAGTTAAAATAAACACCCATCTATCAATAGACCACCACCAATTTTTTATATAATTTATCATGTTAGATTTTAAGTAATATTCTTTACAATTTTTTTAAAATAATTTCCTCGTTCTTCAAAGTTATTAAATTGATCAAACGATGAACAAGCAGGAGATAAAGTAATATTGATGTTTATTTTTTCTTTCATTGCATTCATAAAAGCACTTTTAAGAGCATCATCTAGAGATAAAAATGCTTCAGTACTTTTCATATCAACGAGATGTTTTTTAAATTCTAATGAGGCTTCACCATAAGTAAAAATTTTTCTTACATTTTTTAATTCTTTTCCTCCAATACCATGAAGCCCGCCTTTTTTTGATCTGCCTCCTGTAAGCCAATAGATATTTTCAAGACACGAGAGAGCGATTTTTGCTGAACAAGCATTCGTTGCTTTACTATCATTATAGAAAGTAATGTTCTTGAATTTTGATATTTTCTCAAGTCTATGTTCCAAACCATTAAATCCAATAATTCCTTTAGAAATATCTCTATTGTTAATTTTTAAACATTTACATATCGCGTATGCTGCTAGTAGATTTTGATAATTATGATTGCTTTGAAAAAATGATAAGTCTTTAAGATCTATCATTAACTCACAGTGATGAATATCATCAAATATCTTAATAAAACCTTTCTCAACTATAAGTGAAATACCATTTTTAATGAATTTCTTGGTACTTATTCTAATTAGTTTTGATTTATATTTATTTTTAAAGTTATCACAAATTTTCGAACAATTTAAATCATCAACTGATATTATGGCATTGTCATTATCTGTTTGTCTATTAAATATTTTTAATTTTGCATTTATATAATTTTCAAAACTAAGGTGCCTATCAAGATGATCATTGGTAATGTTTAATAAAACACTTATGTCAAATCTAAACTCATGGATCCTTTCTAATTGAAAAGAAGATGCTTCGATTATTAACTTTTGATCATCTGAAAAATTAATATCTGTAACTGGTGTTCCAATATTTCCACATGCTTGAGATTTAATATTTAATTTATTAAGTATATATTGAATATATGAAGTTGTTGTTGATTTTCCATTTGTTCCAGTAATTCCTATTGTAAACTTTTTTTCGTCAAGAAAACTTAACAGTTCGATATCAGTTATTATAGGACAACGAGATTCTATCGCGAGTTTTGCAGAAATATGTTGATTAGGAGGTAAGTGAGGAATACCAGGACTCAATACTAGAAAGTCGACTCTTTTAAAATCAATATCTTCTATTTTTTTTACTTTTATACCTAAGATTTTTGCTTTTTCTCTTGTTTTATAATTATCATCCCAACCAAACAACTTTACTTTTGATTTAATTAGTTTTCGCGAAACTGAAATCCCAGAAATTCCGAGCCCAACAACAATAACATTTTTTTGGGACAAAGATTTAAAACTCATCGTAATTTTAAACTTGCAAGTCCAATAAGTGCTAAGATAACAGAAATTATCCAGAACCTTATTACTATAGTGGATTCTGACCAACCCTTTTGTTCGAAATGATGGTGAAGTGGAGCCATTTTAAATATTCTTCTTCCAGTCAATTTAAATGAAGACACTTGCATGATTACTGATATGGCTTCTAAAACAAATAACCCTCCAATAATAGCTAGGACAATTTCATGTTTTGTTGCTACAGCGATTGAGCCGATAGCACCTCCAACTGATAAAGATCCTGTATCTCCCATAAACACCATTGCAGGGGGTGCATTAAACCATAAAAAACCCAAACCAGANCCTATAAGTGCCGCGCATATTATAGATAATTCACCTGTCCCTTGGATGAAAGGAACCTTTAAATAATCTGCAAAGATAAAATTTCCAGTAAAATANGCAATGAATGCAAACGATAACGCTGTTATCATNACTGGACCAATTGCTAAACCATCTAAACCATCAGTTAAATTCACCGAGTTTGCTGCCCCTACAATCACAAAAGCTCCAAAAGGAATATAAAGATACTCTAAGTTTATAAATAAATTTTTGGTATAGGGTATGGAAATTATATTTTTAATTTCATCAGATGAAAAGTGATTGACAAAATAAACAAATATTAGAGCAACCAAAAACTCTAAAACCAACCTTTTTTTTCCATCTGATCCAGTCGAGGAGTTACTCTTTAATTTTTGAAAATCATCAAAAGCTCCTATAAGTCCAAACAGTAATGTTACAAATAATACTAACCAAACTATTTCATTCCCAAGGTTTCCCCAAAGTAAGATAGATATCAATAAAGAACTAAGAATCATAACCCCTCCCATTGTTGGGGTTCCAGCCTTATTTATTAAATGAGACTTTGGGCCATCCTTTCTTATTGGCTGACCGTTTTTTTGAAAACTTTTTAATTTCTTGATAATAAATGGTCCGCAAATAAAACTGAAAATTAAAGCTGTGAACAAAGCGCCGCCAGCTCTAAAAGTAATATATTTAAAAAGATTTAGAAAACTAAATTGTTCAATGAGAGGTATGAAAATATAATAAAACATTACGAAACCATTCTTTTTAATTTAACGCATATTTGATTTAAATTCATAGAGTTAGATCCTTTTATCAAAATTATATCATTATCTAAAAGAATACTTGATAAATTATTATATAAAATTTGAATATCATCAAAGTGTTTCGAATGAAGATTGTTCGGTAGGTTTTCATTAATTATTTTGGTATATTTTCCAATTGTAAAAACTATATCAACCTTATTTGAAAGGATAGAATCAACTATTTCTCTATGTAAATCTAGTGAATTTTTGCCAAGTTCTAGCATATCACCAATAACACAAATTTTTCTTGATTTTTTTGTTGATATATTATTTAGATTATCTAGAGATACTTTAAGTGATATTGGGTTTGAGTTATAAGATTCATCAAGCAAAATTAATTTTTTGCCACTAAGTTGAATTTCATGAATGGAACCTCTTCCAATAATTGGTTTTAGCTTATAAATCTTTTGAATTACTGCAGACTGATCTATTTTTAATAATTCTGCAATAATTAAAATAATTAAAATATTCATATGATGATGTTTAGAATGATTTTGTGTTTTTACTTTTATTTGTTTTCCTAATAAGTCGAACTCTAATGNACTNAGATTTNTACTAATTTTAGATGATTTAATTAANTTGAAGTCAGCGTCTTCGTGAGAGCCAAATGAGAAAACAGTTTTTGAATTTTTTTTTGCTAGTTTATATATTAAATTAAAGAAAAGTGAGTCTTTTGGAATTATGGATATTCCTTTTTTTTTTGTTTTAAAAATAGATGATTTTTCAATGACGATTTCTTCAATATTCTTAAAACTTCCTAAATGAGCTGGCCCAACATTTGTTAATATAGAGAAATCAGGTTTTGATATTCCTGTTAAGAATTCTATTTCTCCAGGGTTGCTCATTCCAAGCTCAAGAACACATACTTCTGTTTCTTCTCTCATTCTTGCCAAACTTAATGGGACACCAATATGATTATTAAAATTACCTAAACTTGAATGCGTATTAAAAAAATCCGATAAAATCGTTGAAATCCATTCTTTAACAGAAGTTTTACCGCTACTTCCAGTAATGCAAATCATATTTAGGTTGTTTGGTCTTTTCCTAANATATANTGAAAAATCTTGAAGAGCTTTTANAGAATCTTTTACNGGAATTAATATNCTATTACTAAATAGACTNTTATTAATTTTTTTGANTTGTTTTTCTTCAANTATAGAAGCTANAGCTCCATTNTTAAATGCGNTTAANATAAAGTCATGACCATTAAAATTTTTCCCTTTGATAGGAAAAAAAAGTGAATTTTTTTTTAAATTCCTAGAATCAATAGAGATTTCATCGAAAGAAAAATNCTGATCAACTTTTATATTTAATGCTTGAGAAAGTTCTTTGGAATTAAAGAGGCTCATATATTGCTTATTATACTGTTAACTGTTTCGTGATCACTGAAATATTTTTTTTCACCTCTTATTAATTGATAATCTTCATGCCCTTTACCCGCAATAACAAGGATATCAAGTTTTTTTAAAATATTAATTCCATATTTAATAGCTTGTTTTCTATCACCAATATTAACAATTTTTTCTTTTTGTTTTTTACTCAGATTATGTAACATTTCCTGTCTAATTTTCTCTGGCTCCTCATTTCTTGGGTTATCATCAGCTAAAATAACAATATCAGAAAGTAGTAATGCTTGTTTAGTTAACAAAGCTCTTTTACCTTTATCACGGTCACCTCCACAACCTATTATGGAAATAATACGATTTTTTTTTAGGTTATTTAAGGAGGTTAAAATATTTTTTATAGCATCTGGCGTATGAGCATAATCTATAAATATTTTAAAATTTTTATCATATACTTTTTCTAATCTACCTTTTGGACTTTTCAGTTTTTTTATACNATCAAAGTTTTTAGCAGTTATTTTTTCTCCGAAAACAATTAATAATGAACAAAGAATATTATAAACTTCAAATAAACTATTACTTGGCATTACAACTTTTTTCATTTTGTTTTTGAGATTTATTTCTATTTCATGTACATTATTTTTTTTTGAAATAGAGAGTATTTTCAAAAAATTTGCTTTTTTNCCATAATCAAGAACTTTCAATCTTTGGTCAAGGCATAACTTTTCAAAATAAGAATACTTTTTATCATCACTATTAAGTATTGCTATAGTCTTTTTATGAGAGTTATTTATAAAAATTTTTGCTTTTGCAATCATATATTGTCGCATATTTTTATGATAATCTAGATGGTCTCGAGATAGATTTGTAAAAGCAATTTTATTGAACTTTAATGGAAAAAGTCTATTTTGATGTATTCCAATGCTAGAAGCTTCAATGATTATATTATCGCAGTGTTTTGTAGAAAGCTTATTTAAAGTTTTATGTAATGTTATTGAATCTGGGGTTGTGAGTGTTGAGGGAGATAATAATTTTTTATTAAAAAGAGTTCCTAGCGTTCCTATACTAGCAGCCTTTTTTTTATTACAATACCAAATCTGCCTTGAATATTCAGCTACGCTTGTTTTGCCATTCGTGCCTGTTACAGCATTAATATTTGGAATGTTATTTTTATATAAAAGTGATGCAATTTCTCCTGAAAGCAAAACTACATTCTTAGTATATATTTTCACAAACCTTTCTTGGATTTTATTTGANGTATAATCAGATAAAACTATATTTTTATCTAATATAAGTACTATATTAGTAATATCTTTTAATTCATTAATGAAATTTGCTCCATTATACCTTTGGCCCTTAACCACTGAAAAAATATAATTTTGTTTAATTTCTTTTGAATGAGCAGAGATACCAAAAACTTCTTGGTCTTTTTCATTTTCTATTTTAAAATGAGTATGGCAATTAGCTAATAATTGATTTAGTCTCACTTGCTTATATTATCTATTTGTTTTAACAATTTTTCCCAAACTTTCTTTATTTTTTTTTTGTATTAATATTGGGGATATTTTTTCGACTATTTTAGAAAAAATTGGTGCAGCAGTGTTGCCGCCATAGTATTCGAATAAATTATTTTCATTTTTTGGGTCATCAAATAAGATGAAAAGAATATATTTTGGCTTTTCAACTGGAAATACTCCAATAAATGATGTNATGATTTTATCATCATAGTATCCTTCTTTGTCTTTAGATTTTCTTGCTGTGCCTGTTTTCCCACCAATTTTTAGTCCTTCAATCTTTGCTCTTTTACCTGTGCCTAAATCTACAATTTGATATAATAGATTATTAATTTTATCNGATGTTTCTTTTTTNAAAACTCTNTCTTTGTNNGGNNTTTCATTAAAGGTTATTGNAGGNTTAANTATATAACCACCATTNACTAGGCTAGAGAAAATTTTAACTAAACTNAANGGAGTNATTGAAATTCCATANCCATAACTTATACTTTTTGANCTAACATCATTCCATTCGGAATGATTTGGAAGGTTGTTTTCTATAGATGATAGTCCTTTAAGTATTACTTTTTCATTAAACCCTAAANTATAAAAAAAATCTTTTTGTTTCTCTACTCCAGTTTTTTCAAGAACTTTTATACTTCCTATATTTGATGATTCTATGAAAACTTCATTAAAATTAATTGGTTTTTCAAGTTTTTTATGATCTTTAACCAAATAGGTGTTGGTAAGTTTATAATCTTTTGATACATCNAATAAATCATTTTTATCTACAGAGTTATTTTCTATAGCCATAGCAGCATTAAANATTTTAAGAGTAGAACCCATTTCAAAACGAGCATTAGTTACAAGGTTATTTTCTGTATACGCCCTAATTTTACTTGGATGATTAGGATTGAAATCTGGCAAAGAAACCATAGAAAATATCTCACCGTTTGTAACATCCATTAATAGTCCTAACGATGATTTTGAGTTATATTTTTCCATTCCTTGTCTTATTTCTTGATAAACAATATTTTGTATTCTCGAATCAACTGTAAGCTTTAAATCATTCCCTTCTGAAAGCAAGTAATCGTAATTTTTCTCTAACTTGCTTTGTGGCTTTTGATGTCTGGACATAAAACCCGTAATTTGAGAAAATAAATTATTATGAGGATACACTCTTTTTTCTGATTTATGAAATATTAGACCTGGTTCACCTATCTTTTTTATTTCATATTCCTGATCTTTTGTTAGGTGTGTGCTTATAAGTCTATATTTTTTTTTTCTAAACAAATTAATAAAAAACTCATGACTCTTTTTTGGGAAAATTTTTTTTAATATTTTAACAGTATCCTCAGAGTTAATAATTTTGATTGGATCAATATATAAATCTAAAGTGGAAATTGTAGCAGAAATAATTTTATCATTCCTGTCTATTATTTTTCCTCTTTTATAATTCAGGCTTTTATTACTATTATCAAAATTTTTAGACGAGTTATTAAAAGATAAAAAATATAAATTAAATATAATTATAAAAAAAAAGGTCAAGATAGATAAAAAAAAAATAAAAAATTTNTTTTTCCCTTTTTCTAATAAAAGTTGATTTCTATTTGATAAAATTAACCCTGAAGCATCTGTTAAGGTTATTTTCTTTTTTTTATTTGAAAAAACTTTCTTCGGGATTATGTTTTCATAAAATAGTTTTTTTTTATCGGCCATGATTTTACTCTTTATCCATTTTTAAGTTTATGAGATCACTAAATAATATGGGTTGAAAATTATAACCTTCCTCATTTAACTTATATAAATTTTCTGGCCGTGTTATGTATACCCAATTTACTTCATTAAGGTCTATGTCAAATTGAAGAGCATCTTTTTTTTTAATAATCATAGATATTTCTTTTTTACTATTTGTCACCTTTAGATTTATAGAAATACTTACAATTACTAATGCAAAACATAAAAAAAAATATTTTTTTTTAATCATAATTTCTCAGCGGCCCTTAATTTAGCTGACCTTGCTCTTGAATTCATTTTAGTTTCAGCAAATGATGCCTTAATTATTTTTTTTGTTATTATTTTTAATTGAGGTTTGTTATTTGAAATATTTTTTTGAGGAAGGTGTTTGTAATTTTCAGAAAAATATCCACTATTATCTCTAAAAAAATTTTTTACGATTCTATCTTCAAGAGAATGAAAAGAAACTACAACTATTTTTGATTTTTTTTTAAGACTCAATAAACTTTTTTCTAAACCAGTCTTTAGTTCTTCTAATTCTTTATTTATAAAAATCCTTAAAGCTTGAAAAACTTTAGTAGAACCATCAATTCTCAAGTGTTTATTTGGGTTTACTTTATTTATAATTTTAGACAGTTGTGAGGTTGTCTTTATTCGTTCCAGTTTCCTTGATTTTATTATTTGATTTGAAATAATGCTTGCGTTTCTTTCTTCACCTAAATTAAAAAAAATATTATTTAAATCTTCTTCTGAAAACTCATTTACTATGACTTCAGCTGTAAGTTCAGAATTTATTTCTGATCCCATCCTCATATCGAGGGGACCATCTTTTTTAAATGAAAAACCTCTTTTTGCTTGATCAATTTGAGTGTTTGATACCCCTAAATCAAATACAATCCCGTTAATTTTTTTAATTTGAAAAAAATTAAGTATCTTATCTAGATTACTAAATCTACCAGTTTTATAAAAAAAACGATTATTAAAAGCTTTTTTAATAGATAATGCAAATTGTTCTGATTCTTTGTCTCTATCAATTCCTATTATTTTACAGTCACTTTTAAGTAAAATGTTTCTCGAGTATCCACCTTGTCCGAACGTTGCATCAACATAAATACCTCCTTTTTGGGGATTTAAAAAATTAATGACTTCACTGCACATCACAGGAATATGTTCCTTGATTTTTTTCAATTCCCTGAAATTAATTTGCTTGTCTTCTCAAAAATGCAGGTATTTGGAGCAAATCATCTTCATAAGATGGGTTTTTTAATTCATTTTCTGTATTCTTATTATTTTCAAAAAAGTCTTTTTCTTGCAAATCACTGGTCAGTTCATCCCCGCTTTGTATTAGTGTTTCCTCATGATTTTCAGTAGGTGTATTTTTTAATTGAATTTCATTTTCATTTTTCTCTTCTAGAACTTGTTCTATTTTTTTTTCATTAACTGAATTCTTAGAGCCAAAGATTTTTGATAAAAACGATTTTTTAGTAATCACCTCATCATTCTCAACTTTAAATTCTGCAGCTTTTTCTTCAAGTTTTTTGAGTTCTTTGTCATGACGTAGTTCTGATGAGTCTTCTCTATTTTCCAGATCAACAAAAAAGTTAGTTTGTTTATCTTTTTGTTCATTTTCAACTTTGACTTCACTTTTTTCATTATTAGTATTGTCTTTTATGGATGAAATATTATTTGACGAACTTAAATCAATTTTTTTGTAATCATACAATTCCTTGACATTTACATCCTCTATTTTATTTTTTAAATAACTTTCAGAGTCTATTCCAGTTGAAATAACTGAGATTTTAAACTTACCATCAAAGTTTTCATCTTGAGTAAGTCCCCAAATGATATTTGCATCTTCATCTGACTCTTCTCTTATTCTATTAACAGCTTGATCAACTTCGTGGAGCGTTATATCTTTACCCCCAGTTACATTGATTAAAACACCTTTAGCACCAGTCATTGAATTGTTCTCAAGTAATGGGTTGCAGATAGCTTCCTCAGTTGCTTTTATGGCTCTTTCAGAGTCTTCTGAAAAACCTGTTCCCATGTGAACTTTTCCTGTCTCACTCATTACTGCTTTAACATCTGCAAAATCATGATTCATAATTCCAGGTTTCACCATCAAGTCAATTATACTTTTTACACCATCGATTAAAACATTATCTGCAAGNTGCAAGGCTTCAGAGAATGTGGTCTCAGGTTTTGCATAATGATAAATATTTTGGTTAGGAATAACAATTAAGTTATCGACATATTTTTGTAGCTCTTGAATTCCATCTGTAGCTTGNTGCATTCTTCTCTTACCNTCCATTTCAAAAGGTTTCGTGACNACTCCAACAATTAAAATCCCCATATCACGAGCTATTTTTGCAATGACTGGAGATGCGCCTGTTCCGGTTCCACCCCCCATTCCTGCAGTAATGAATACCATGTTGGCATCTTCTAGATATTCTTGAATCTCTGTAATAACTTCTTCAGCTGACTCTTTTCCAACTTCAGGGTTTGCTCCAGCTCCAAGTCCTTGTGTNCAATTTGGACCTAATTGCAAAGTTTGTTCAGCTAGAGAATGTTTGAGTGCTTGGCTATCAGTATTAACATTTAAAAAAGAGACACCATCTATACTTGATTGGATCATACTGTTGATGATATTTCCGCCAGTTCCTCCNACCCCTATAACAGAGATTTTAGGTGATAAATTATTTACTTTAGAGGGCATTTTTAAATGAAGTGTCATTTTGTTCTCCTAATTTTATCTTATTCCTCTCGGAATAGGTTTTAATCTTGGGTTAAGGTTTTTATCTTTTGCATTTTTAATAGTCTTTAACTTTTGCNCATTATANGTATTTGGTTCCCAAATNTGAAAAGTTGGNCCTAAGCCAACAAATAAAACTTGATNTTTAATNTCAGAATGCTGTATTAAATTTTTTGGNAAAATNACTCTACCTTCTTGATCAAAAGGAAGTTTTTCTGCTTCCCCAAAATATAAAGACATTANATCATACTCATCTTTAGAATAACCCTCATTTTGNTCAAGGCTTTCAGCAATTGCTTCCATTCTATCAATACCACAAGAGTCAATACACTTGCTTGAGTAAGAGGGAAAAGCAATTATTCCTTTAAAGCTTTGTTTACTTAACGCTGTTCTAAAAGCTGAGGGCACTGAGACTCTTGCTTTGGAGTCAATTTTATTAATAGTAGTTGATAAAAATAGTGCCATATTTTTTCTCAGTTAATTGCTATATGGTATTATATGGGATTTTATGGTATNTTGCACCATATTTCTACAAAAAAAAAACTAGATGATCTATAAGCCGGATTCTGTGCCAAAATTAGGTGATAGCTATTCATCTTAATTAATTGTTACCAATTAATTTTTGCGTCTTACCTAGCAAAACGAAGAGTTCGTCTGTCAATCAATGACTATGCTTTTTTAGACTTGCTCCCAATGGGGTTTACCATGCCATTAATGTTACCATTAATGCGGTGAGCTCTTACCTCACCTTTTCAACCTTACCAAATAAAATGGCGGTATATTTTCTGTGGCACTTTCCCTAAGGTTTCCCTTGCCGGTAATTACCCGGCATTGTNACTCTTTGGAGTCCGGACTTTCCTCCTTAAAAGGCAGCTATCCAATCATCTAGTTCTTATTTTATATTGAAGTTAATATTAGTCTGTCAATTTAATAATCTCTTGGCTAACTAAATAACTAAAATAACTAGGTTTTTTATTAAGNTGATCCCCTAGATAATGTCTATGGAAAGCATTAATTATGTATTTATTCTTATTGAAATCTGCTTCAAAATTAATTGTATTAAAACCAATTTTCTCTAAATTTTTTAAAAATAAAATAAATTCTTTATTACTTAGATCTCTATTATCTTTTTTATTTTTTTTTAATCCTTTCGGCCATATTCCAATTTTATTTTTAAATAATTTNTCCCATGGAAAAAAAACCCCTGGATCAATCTTTCGTAGTGGTGCAATATCACTATGTCCAAGAATATTGGACTGTTTTATTCTGTATTTTTCTTTGAGATAATTAATTAAAATAATCAAAGAGTTTATTTGAGAGTCTGAATATTTTCTCTTTGATTTTTCACCTTCATAAACAATTTCNATTCCAATTGAAAGATCNTTTATTCTTGTTTCTTTNTGCCANGAAGATTCTCCTGCGTGCCATGCCCTTTTATNTTCATCTACNAAATTAAAGATATTTCCAAATTCATCAATTACAAAATGAGAACTAACCTTTCTAACATCCGAACACAGAAGTTTTATAGCTTGCTTGAGTGTCTTTGTTTCTGTGTAATGCAATATAATATATTTGATTTTTACATNATTTACCCTATTATCAAAATTCTGGGATTTGTATGTTTGTGAAATTTTCTGATCCATAATTTATATTTTAGCTGAGGTTTATATCATGAAGCAATTTTTTTTAACTCTTTTATTNTCTTTCTTTTTTTNTAATCAAGTTTTCTCTGAAGAAAAAATNTTTAATTTAAAAGAAATATCAACGTTTCATATGNACCCTGACCANAANTCNCCAATTATTTANCCTATAGAGTTAGGGCATGAAATGGTNGTTGAGGAAAGAAAGGGAGAATGGATAAATGTTAAAGANAAAATAACTGGTCTAAAAGGNTGGGTTTTTTCAGAAAATTTTAGTGAAGTAAATCCNGGTAATTNNAAGAANNNTGGTATTTANNATGATTCATTTAAAATTTTTAAAGAAAAAGTAATAGAAATGAGTAAATCTATTGAAGATGCAATTGGTATAAAAACATT
>NHJI01000023.1 GCA_002169685.1 Rickettsiales bacterium TMED211
ATGTTAATTGCTATGGACCAATAAGACAAAGAAATTTTCTAATTAATTTTGGTGGATACGAAAGATTAAACTCATTAATACGATCATCAAAAGAGGAGCAAAAACATTCTCTAAAATTAGAGTTTCTGAGATTAATTAATCCAAGTGAAATGGGAGAGTTATTTAAATGTATTTTATTTACAAGNANAAACTATAAAATTCCAAAAAAAATATTTNNANATGGGTGATTTTTATTANNCTGGAAAAATAAATAAAAAAGATAAAAGNATAAGAAATAAGTTCCATGGTTTTTTTACNAGAAATGGNGGNGTAAGNCAGGGNAATTTTTACTCACTAAACTGTGCNTTTAATAAAAAAGAAGNTGATAGNAANGTTATTGAGAATAGAAAAATAGTGTGTAGTAAGATTACNNANTCNGCATCTGANTTAATTTTAATAAANCAAATACATTCAAATAAAGTTNTTGANATTNANCANAATAATAAAAAANATAAGATTATTGGTGATGGCCTTATTACTAAAGAAAAAGGTCTATTTTTAGGAATTTTAACAGCTGATTGTGCNCCTTTAGTTTTTNTAGGAGANGAATATGTTGGAATAATTCATGTAGGGTGGAAAGGTTTNCTNAATGGAATNATTGAAAGAACANTTANTTTNTTAAAAAANAAAGGNGAAAAAGAGTCANGATTAAGTTGTTATATTGGNCCACACCTNNAGTGCAAATCATTTCANATAAGAGAAGATTTTAAAGANANTTTACTTAAATATAATAAGAANAATACCATTTTTTTAAAATCAAAGGATGGTAAAGAATATTTTGATTTTTCTATGTTTATTTTATTTAAGTTAAATCAGTATAAGCTTTNCTCTGTATCTTCAATAGATCTTGATACATATTCTAATCCTTCATTGTTTTTTAGTCACAGATATAGTAAACAGANAGGTATTGAAAGTTGTGGAAGACAAATAAGTGTTGTTGGGATATTTCATGAAAAAAATANTTATTAGTAATTAGGATAATTATGAAGATCGTTTCTGGTAATAGTAATATGCAACTAGCTAAAGATATTAGTAGCTATTTAAAAGTTCCAACTGTTAAAGCAAGTATTAAAAAGTTTCCAGACAAGGAAATATTTGTTGAAATACAAGAAAATGTTCGAGGAGAAGATGTTTTTGTAATTCAATCTACTTCTTTTCCAGCAAATGATCACGTAATGGAATTACTTATTACTATTGATGCACTTAAAAGAGGTTCTGCTAAAAGAATTTCGGCNATAATGCCGTATTATGGTTATGCAAGACAAGATAGAAAGTCAGGACCAAGAACACCTATTTCAGCAAAACTTGTCGCGAACCTAATTAGTGTCGCGGGAGCGGATAGAGCTCTTATGGTTGATTTACATGCTGGACAAATTCAAGGTTTCTTTGATATACCTACNGATAATCTTTTTGCTGCACCAGTTTTCATTAAAGATATTAAAACTAAGTTTAAGTCTTCTAATACTATAATTGTTTCACCAGATGTGGGAGGTGTTGTTAGAGCAAGAGCAATTGCAAAACGGGTAGAATGTGATTTAGCTATAATTGATAAAAGAAGAGAAAAAGCAGGTATATCAGAAGTAATGAATATAATTGGAGACGTAAAGAACAAGGATTGCATTCTTATTGATGANATTTGTGATACAGCTGGCACACTTACGAACGCAGCTTTTGCGCTAAAAAAAAGTGGCGCAAAATCAGTATTTTCATATACAACACATGGTGTTTTATCAAAACCAGCAGTAGAAAGAATAAATAATTCTCCAATTGATAAAATGATTATAACTGATAGTATTCTGGCGAATGATGAGGTAAAAAGCTCATCTAAAATTGAACAAATAACTATCGCGCCATTAATTGGTGAGGCAATTAATAGAATTAGTGATAATAGGTCTGTTTCAAGTTTATTTGCTTGATAATTATCTAGGAGGAAATTTATGAACGAAATTATCGAAATTAATGCATCTAAAAGAGAGGTTTCTCTTAATTTAAAGCAAACACGAAATAACGGTAAGGTACCAGCAATTATATACGGAGAAAATAAGGACCCAATTCTAATAACTGTTGATACTAAAACCATAAAAAAACAAATCCAACAACCAGGTTTTTTTTCAAGACAATTTGAACTAAAAATNGGTAATGATAACCACAGAGTTCTTCCTAAAGATCTTCAATTACACCCAGTTAAAGAAACAATTGTTCATTTAGATTTTTTAAGNGTTGGTGAAAATACAAAGGTTACAGTTTCTGTACCTGTAAGGTTTATTAATGAAAATTCATGTGAAGGCCTAAAGCAAGGTGGAGTAATTAATATAGTAAGACATGATATAGAAGTTAAGTCGCCAGTTAATAAAATACCGGAGGCTTTTGAAGTTAATCTTGATGGTCTTCAAATTGGAGATAGTATCCATGTGAGTTCAATCGATATTGATAAAGAAGTTAAACTGTTAGTATCAGATAGAGACTTTACTATTGCTACAATTGCACCTCCAACAGTTATTGCTGTCGAAGAAGAAAAAGTTGAAACTGAAACTGACGAGAAGGATGGAGAGGCTGAAGATTCTTCAACTGAAGATAAAAAAGAAGAACCAGAAAAGAAAGAGTAAAANAAGGTATCAATGATATTGATTGTTGGTTTGGGTAATCCTGGAAAAAGTTATTTAAATACAAGACATAACTTAGGTTTTTCAGTTATAGAAAGAATTAAAGAAATATACGATTTTCCTGAATTTAAAAGAAAACATAAGGGACTTTTTTCAAAAAAAAATATTTTCTTCAATGATGTTTTATTATTAAAACCGAGCACTTTCATGAATCTTTCGGGAGAGTCGGTAGAAAGTGTAATTAAATATTATAAAATAGATTTAGAAAATATAATTGTTTTTCAAGATGACTTAGATTTATATTTTGGTAAAATAAGAATTAAAGTAAACGGTGGTCATGGTGGTCATAATGGGATTAGAAATATAATTAGTAAAATTGGTGGAAACTTTAATAGAATAAAAGTTGGTATAAAAANAGATAATAATAATGCTGAAGCAACTACATTTGTTTTAAATAATTTTAATGAAGATGAAAANAAAAAAATTGATATTTTAGTTAATCTAATTGTTGATAAAATTAACCTTTTAATAAACAAAGAATTCAATGAATTCATGAATAAAATTAAAGTATAAAAATGGGGTTTAATTGTGGAATACTGGGGCTTCCAAATGTTGGAAAATCGACTCTTTTTAATGCCTTAACTTCAACTCAATCAGCCGAATCACAAAACTATCCATTCTGTACTATAGAGCCTAACGTAGGGAAAGTGGTAGTATTTGACAAAAGATTAAATGATGTTTGTAGGATATCANAATCCCAAAAAATTATTTTTAATCAGTTAGAGTTTGTTGATATTGCGGGGTTAGTCAAGGGAGCAAGTAAAGGAGAGGGTTTAGGTAATAAGTTCTTAGGAAATCTAAANAACGTTGATGCAATAATACATATGGTTAGATGTTTTGAATCTGAAGACGTAACTCATGTAGAAAATAAAATAAACCCACTAAATGACATACAAGTAATTGAAACAGAGTTACTACTTTCTGATTTGTCAAAAGCAGATAATATAATTGAAAACCTCCAAAAAAAAAACAAGGGTAAAAAAATCGACCCTTTCTATTTAGATACTTTAAGTCTCATACAAAAAAAAGTATCTGAAGGAATATCTATTAATGAAATATCTCTTGCTTCTAAACAAATTGATTATATCAAAACATTTAATTTTCTAACTTTTAAACCTTATTTATTTGTATGTAATGTAGATGAAGCTTCAATAAAAACTGGGAATAAACTTTCTGAAATNGTATTTGATACTGCGAAAAAAAAAAAGGTTAATAGTTTATTAGTCTCTGCTTCGATAGANTCTGAAATCTCAATTATGGAAAATGAAGAGGAAAANATTGAATTTCTTAATAGNATAGGTCTGCAGGAAACAAGTCTCACAAAACTAGCAAGAGAAGGTTATAGTCTACTGGATCTAATAACTTTTTTTACTACAGGGCCTGAAGAATCAAGAGCTTGGTCATGTAAAGCAGGATCATTTGCTCCAGAAGCAGGTGCAAAAATTCATACAGACTTTCAAAGAGGTTTTATTAAAGCCGAAACAATTAGTTATTCAGATTTTATTAAGTTTAATGGTGAGCCTGGTTGTAGAGAAAATGGAAGAATCAGGCAAGAAGGAAAAGACTATATCGTCAAAGATGGTGACATAATGAATTTTAANTTTAATGTNTANATTTATAATCANNAAACGATCTGATAACGTCACTCATTTCTTCATTANTTAATAATTTATANTTANCTAACATTNTACATATTGAATANTGTTTTGATAGTTTTTCNATTGACTCACATAGAGATATTGCCTCTTCNATTGATTTGCCNATAGTAATCTGTCCATGATTTTCCATTAAGCATCCTTTTCTATTCTTAAGAGAGGTTAATACATTTCTGGCGATTTCATCGGAACCAAATAAAGCATATTTAGCACATGGAATGTCATCTCCACCCAATTCAGCAACCATATAATGAAAAGGGGGGATTTTTTTTCTTAAGCAAGATAAAGAGGATGCCCATATTGAATGACTATGGACGATGGCATTAATATTATCTTTTTCCTTATAAATTAAAGAATGCATCTTCCATTCGCTAGATGGTTTTGACGGTCCTTCAATAGAGTCTTTGTAATCAATAAACACTATNTCTTTTGACTTAATTTTTTCGGGTGATNTAGCAGAAGGTGAGATATAAAATCCTCCCGTAGTTCTGATACTTATATTACCCTCTGACGCTAGATTTAATGATTTTTTTTTCAAAAACTTTAGGCCTAAAATAATTTTCTCTTTTAAAGTCTCTTGATTCATTCTACTNAGATTTTANATTCTTTAAAATTTCTTTTTTTGAAGCATTACAAANACCGTGCTGTGTTATNAATTTAGTTATATACTTTGCAGGAGTTACATCAAAAGCAGGGTTAAAAATATTTGCATNTTTAAAATAAATCAANTTNTNTNTTAGTTTNTTATTNGAAAAAGAATACATGTGNGNAAGCTCTTTAGGNTCTCTTTCCTCGATTGGAATCTTCCCTACTCCNGAATNTAATTTAAGNTCAATTGTTGACGAAGGGAGTGCAACATAAAATGGAATTTTATTATCATANGCAGCCAGTGCTTTCAAATATGTNCCAATTTTATTTCCCACATCACCATTAATCGCNGTCCTATCACTTCCAACTATNCATAAATCTACTTTACCTTCNTGCATTANNTGACCACCNGCATTATCAACAATTATNGTATANGGAACTCCTTCATTTTTTAGCTCCCATGCCGTAAGAAGTGCTCCTTGATTCCTTGGTCTAGTCTCATCAACCCATACATGAATTGGAATTTTTTTTCTCGCTGCTTTATAAATTGGAGCTAGGGCAGTCCCCCAGTCAATTGCTGCAAGCCAACCTGCATTACAATGAGTTAAGATATTAATAACTCTTTTTTTTTTTTTAAAAAGATTATTAATTATTTCACAACCATAATCCCCAATTGATTCGCATGCACTTTCATCAGAATCTGAAATAATTTTAGCATATTCCATTGCTTTTTCAGGTCTATCTAAAATATCAACCCTACTCAATTTTTCTTTTATAAGATCTAATGACCACCTAAGATTTACTGCTGTTGGTCGTGTAGAGAGTAACCTGTCATAACTTTTGTTTATATTTGAGTCACTTGGATCCTTGCTCATAGATACCGCCATCCCAAATGCTCCTGTAACCCCTATTAATGGAGCCCCTCTGACTTGCATATTAGAAATAGCTTCGCAAAAATCATTTAAGCTTTGTAATTTAATTATCTTAAATCGAAAAGGAAGTTTTGTTTGGTCAATTATCTTAACTGTTTCTTTTTCAAGCCAAAGAGTTTTATATCTCTTACCTTTTACAAGCATTATTTATTATATAATATATTTTAGTTTCTTTTTAGTTTTTTTATCTACATTTGATAAATCTGTAATTATTGAGTTTTTACTTAAGTTCTGATCAAAATCAGAACATTTGATTGAACTTATCAATGAGAATTCTTTTATGAACTCAAAAGCTTTTGAACTATTATCCTTTAAAGTCTTAATAATTGTATCGACTGTTACCTTTTCATGATCTGGATGCCAACAATCGAAGTCTGTAACCATTGCTATAGAGGAATAACAAATTCCTGCTTCTTTTGCTAGTTTAGCTTCTGGCATATTTGTCATACCAATGACATCACAACCCCATGATCTGTATAATTGAGATTCGGCTAATGATGAAAACTGTGGGCCCTCAATACAGATATAAGTTCCAATAGGATGATATTTAATTTTTAATTTTTTTAAAACTTTTATAGCTTTTTCTTTTAATTTTTTACAAACAGGTTGAGCAAATGGAATATGAGAAACAATTCCATCATCAAAAAAAGTTGACTCTCTTTTGTATGTTTTATCAATAAATTGATCNATCACTACAAANCTTCCTGGTTGGTAGTCTTTCCTTAAACTTCCNACTGCNGANAATGAAATAATATTTTTTACATTTAAAATTTTNAGACATTCTATATTTGCTCTNTANTTTATTTTAGANGGNGAAANNNTATGNCNCCTTCCNTGNCNNGGTAAAAAAGCTACTTTCTTNTNATTCAAGTAGCCANNACAAATCTCATCAGATGGTTTACCAAAAGATGATTTAATTTTTAACCATTTTATTTTCTNTAATCCAGGAACTTTATATAAACCGCTTCCACCAATAAAGGCTATTTCTATTTCTTCATTACTTTTTTTATTCAATATCTTTCCAAATCTTCCTTTTAACTCCTAATAACATTAAAGTTATAAAGGTTAAAAAAATAAGAACTTTAACACCCATATTTTTTCTGATTTCAAGCTCTGGTTCGGCCGCCCATACAAGGAAAGAAGTAATATCTCTTATAATTTGATCCTGCGTTGCCGGCGTACCATCTGAGTATTCGACTATCTCGTCCATTATTGGAGCAGGCATCGCTATTTGATTGCCGGGATAAATTATATTGTAATACATTCCCTCACTTAATTCAAAACCTACTGGTGGTTCTTCTCTATAACCATTTAATAGATTATAAAGGTAGTCAGCACCACCCGCCCTTGCTTTTGTAATTAAAGATAAATCTGGAGGATAAGCACCGTTATTTGCTGCTCTCGCTGCATTTTTATTAGGGAATGGTTCAACAAATTTGTCACTAGGTTTTGCAAACCTTTCATACATTTCCCCCTCATCATTCGGTCCATCTGTGATTTCATATTCAGAGGCTATCGACTTAATATCGTCGGAATTATACCCAATGTCTCGTAAATCTCTGTATGATATATATTTGATACCGTGACAAGATGCACAAACTTCTCTATAAACTTGAAACCCTCTTTGAATAGATGATTGATCAAACCTTCCAAAAAAACCTTTAAAAGGCCAATTTTGTTGTATTATCTTTGTCTGTTCAACTGAAAATAATTCACTTTTTGGAATGAATAAAAGGAAAAGTATCGGGACTAACAATCTGTAATTAAACATTTTATTTTAAAATGGAATCAGGGTTATTGGAATCATTACTAAATTTATCAGAAAGAACCGAAGAGGATATACTAGTTGGTAGCACGTGAGATTTCTCAAACCTAGATAACAGAGGTAATAGTATCAAAAAAAACGCAAAATAATATGCTGTAGAAATTCTTGATATCAATACGTATATACCTTCAGCAGGCATTGACCCAACCCAACCAAGCACTATACAGTTTATAAAGAATAACCAAAAAAATTGTTTATAGTAAGGCCTAAACCTTGCACTTCTGACTTTATGAGTATCCAACCATGGAAGAATGAAAAGAACTGAAACAGCGGCAAACATCATAATAACGCCTAAAAGCTTATCTGGAACGGCTCTTAAAATAGCGTAGAATGGAAGAAAATACCATTCTGGGACGATATGCGGTGGTGTAACTAATGGGTCTGCCGGAATGTAGTTATCAGGATGACCTAAAAAATTTGGAGCAAAAAATACTAATCCAAAAAAAACTATCAAGAATACACCAAGACCAAAATAGTCTTTTACAGTATAATAAGGATGGAAAGGAATAGTATCTCCCTCTGATTTAACATCCACGCCTAATGGGTTATTTGAACCAAATTGATGAAGGGCCACTAGATGTAAAACTACCACTCCAACAATTAAAAAAGGCATTAAATAATGTAAAACAAAAAATCTTGTCAGTGTAGGATTATCAACTGAAAAACCTCCCCATAAAAAAGTTACAATATAGTCTCCAATTACTGGGAATGCAGAAAAGAGATTCGTAATAACCGTCGCTCCCCAAAAACTCATTTGTCCCCAGGGCAAAACATAACCCAGAAATGCTG